>SYDY01000003.1 GCA_005801425.1 Bdellovibrionales bacterium
CCCTTGCGCGTTTGTAATATGCAACAGGGCGGTTCGCGAACCGCCCCTACGCAGAGCCTCCTGGCAATAGTTCAAACAGATTAGGGCCACGATAAAGGGCCGACGTATGCACTTCACGGCAATCCATGGCACCTGACCACGACACCGAGATTTCCCCCGCGCTCAACGTCGCAGATCCCCCCCCTTCGCGCGCCACAAATTCAACATGATCAATATGGGCTTTTTCTTTGAGAAATTTCCCTACGGCTTTTTGCAATGGAAGAATGCTGCTGCCGTTCACAAAATAAAACGTTTCACCCCGGCCATCGGTCCCAGGAACACCATTCATAAAATTATTTTGACGTGTGCTTGATGCAAAAATTCCAGGAGCCAACAGCACTGTTTTGCCAGCCGCTTCAAGTTCGGCCTTGATCGTATCGTAAACAGGGCCCGAAGTCTGTATCTCCTCAAACGCCTTGCTTTGCATTTCTTCGAGTTCCGTGCGCTCCCATACTTTCAAGCGTGTCGCCCCTGGTTCAAGCATCGCGTTCAGCAACGCCCAAGCCTCGGCAGGATGATTCAACATCACCTGGTCGGGACGCAGGGGTCGTGTGCACATATCGATGTGAAATTCGGCTTGTGTCAGCATGGTGAGGTTGGCATACGGAATACGCAAGTCACTTGCTATCGTTTCTTTGGACATCTCGATGGCAGCAAGAAACTTCACCGCATCCTCGGGTGTCGCTTGCTGCTCCGCCCATGTTAACTTGTCCTGTACACGCGCAAGCGTGACCTCATCAATCGATGTACGAAGCGTTTTCGCGCGGTGGGCCCATTGCGTCCGATCCAAACCGTCCGATGCCATCAAATGAAACGCTGTCACGATCACGGAGTCACGTCCCACCAAGGCACAAGGCTTTCCATCACGCCCCGTTCCTGGCAATACATTGCCACCTTCGAGATACGATCGCGTGGTAAAAACGGGCTGTCCTAAACTTAACGCAAAACGCCGTGCGATCTCCCCTTCATCACGCCCTGAAACAGCGCCTTGAAAATCACTGCTGTATGCATGAAAGCCTTCGTCCTTCGTGTAGCCTTGTGCCCAAGCCAGCACATGATGGTCAATCATCGGTGGGACCAACACGTCCATATCACCTGTTCGTGCGTCAGGATTCGTAATAATTTTATTGTCCTCGCCCCAAGCACTGAACGCGTCTTTGGAATCAATCGCCGCTGCAACATTTCTCAGCTGTGCCAATGAAAGGCCCGTGCGTGTACACAGATCCAGCGCAAGTTCCTGCGCCGTACCATACGAAGGCATTTGGATCACAAGCTTAAAGTCATACTTGCCTGCAAGCTTCGCCATGTCGCCAAGATATGCCCGCTGAACCTCATCCCCACTGTCTTGCATGAACATCGTTTTCAATGGACACGAAAGATCTTCCCCACTGGGCGCCGGTCCTAATGATGACGACCGCACGCTCCGTACACTGCTCGACATGATTTCCCCCAAATCAAAAGAAGCGACGACAGAGGGATGAGCCTATTATCGGGGGAGTTAGAGGTTCGATGCGTTGGAATTGATAAACACTATTAAATTCATTATCGAAGCCCGAAATCAATAAACGTCGATGTGCTTAGAATTTTGGCGTCTGTATTGTTCTCTGCTTTTCCCAGCTGTCCTTCATTGTCATGTCCCCAGCATCCCACATGATTCATGCTGGTGAGCACACAATTGTGGAGCACACCTGATGTGACGAGAACGGGATACTCCGACGCGGTGCATGAACCAGTACTTTCTTTGGTTCCGGACAAAGTGACGGGTGCTTTTGACACAGGATTATCACTCGTCCCCCCGTAATTCGTATACGTGCTATCATTAAGCTGACGCCTGTTGTTATCGCCCCAGCATTTGATTGCACGTTTGGTACATCCATTTTTTACATACTCGTAAATGGCACAGGCATGACGCGATCCCAAACTGGCATCAATGACATTCACATCGCTTACCCCTGATTCATACGTACTAGAAACAAGTGATACTTCCTTCGCGTCTGACATCATTTTTTCATCACCAGGATGACTTGTATCCGCATTTCCTGCGCCAATATCCCAAGTAACATCCCCATCACGCCCCAATTGCCCCCAATCATTATCACCCCAACATTTCAACTTATTGGGAGGAGATCCCGTATTGTAAACAACACAGCGATGGATCTGATGTTCATTACAACAACTCCCACAACAAGAGCTCCCACAACACTCTCTATTTTTTGCCCCTCGAATATCGACAAATCTTGTTTCCGTTGAAAACCCTGCCACGCTTGAAGTGGCTTGGATCTGATCGGCATAAGAATTAATGCCAAGATCACCATAGAAATTATTGCCCCAGCATTTAATCTCTTTGCGATCGTTTGTTCGGGCACATGCGGAAAACATACTCACACTTGCTTCTTGAAATAAAAGGTCATTCACATTGTTAACAGAAACAATGGGGACTGATTTGTCGTCGGTATTTACTGTAGTTGCATCACCCAAACCGCCAAGATAAGCCACGCCCCAACACGCTGGTTTGCCTCCTATGATAACGCATGTCAGACGAGAGCTCGCTGCAATGCTTGTAATATCGCCCGTAAGGCTCGAAGAAAATGAAACACTTTTATCGATGAACTTTGATGATGCGTTGATGTTCGTTTCCCCAATAACCGTCGTCACATTGGATGAAGTAGCAACACCGAGTACACCTTCTCCCCAATGTCCCCCCCAACACTTCACCTGTGTATGATTCGATGTATCTTTCAAAACTGCACATGAATGCGCTTCACCAAGCGCAATATCAACAGCCGTAAGATCTGTCCCAAAATTCACAAATTTGAGATTGGAACCCATTTCGCCGGTATTGTCACCAAGATTTTGATGATTGAACGAATCGTCGTAACCCAATTGACTATAATAATTCCAACCCCAGCACTTCACCCCACCGGCATAGGTGAGAATGCAATTATGATGGGTTCCTGCGGCCACTTTTTTAATGGTACATGCATCACCGAGGCCTAAGGATGTTAATTCGGCTCGCGCTGTGTCTGCAATTTGGGCTGCGCGTGATTGATCTGGGTTCCCAACAGCGGGGCAGTTATCACATGCATCACCAAAATTATCGTAGCAGGATGTAACAACAGAACTTGTGCAAGGCGTTGATAGGTAAAGTGATTTGTCTGTGTTGGTTTGGCTGGCATTGGCGATCAACCGGCAATTATCATTATCATCAAGAACAAGATCGTTGTCATCATCGGGATCACAAACATCACCCATTCCATCGCTATCTGTATCCGTTTGGTTGGGGTCACTATTCTCATGGCAATTATCACAGGCATCACCCAATGCATCGTTATCACTGTTGATTTGGCTGCTATTTGCCGTAGAAAGGCAATTATCGCAAACATCACCGACATCGTCATCATCAACATCGTCTTGCGCGAGATTGTCGACCAAATCACAATTATCGCATGCATCGCCCAGTGCATCGCCATCACTGTTGGTTTGGTTGCTGTTTGCCGTTGAAAGACAATTGTCACAGAGATTTCCAACGCCGTCCACATCGCCATCGGCTTGATTGAAATTACTTATCAACGAACAGTTGTCGCAAACATTGCCTATACCATCGCCATCGCCATCGGCTTGATTGGAATTGCTGATCAACGAACAGTTGTCACAAACATTGCCAACACCGTCGCCATCACCATCGGCTTGATTGGAATTGCTCATCAATGGACAGTTGTCACATACATCACCAATACCATCATGGTCACCGTTGTCTTCTTGATTTGGGTTTGCATCGACTGGGCAATTGTCTGCAGCATGACCTTGGACTGCGTTATTAAAAACGCCATCGTTATCACTGTCTTCATCACAGACATCACCCACACCATCGGTGTCGGTATCCAATTGGTTTAGATTTTCGATTGTAGGGCAGTTATCACACGCATCACCGATGCCATCATGATCACCCGTGTCTTCTTGATTCGGATTGGCGACCCGTAGACAGTTGTCGGGGGCGATGTCACTCACATCATCATTGTCATCGTCTGGATCACAAACATCGCCCATAGCGTCGTTATCAAGATCGTCTTGGTCGACATTTGATGTGTTTGGACAATTGTCGATGTCATCCACAACACCGTCATTGTCTGTATCGGGCGGAATGGGACGCGATGTTGATGACTGGGTGCAAGCGATGGCCCAAATACAGAGCGAGAGCAAAAGCGAGAAACGTGGCATAGCATGATTTTAGCATGAAATGGTAGAGCGTTCTTGTTCTGGGTAGGGGGAATGGGAGGAAATGAGGAAATGGGGACATTCCAGCATTACGCGTCATTCGCCACTTTTTTTGCATGACTCTTGCTTGCAGCGCTGTCCGAAAACGTTACACCACTCGCCTCACTTTGAGACACACCGATGTAGCCAAACCCAACTTCATCCCCGTGGCATCACACCATGACTTCGTCCCATAAGGCTGTTCGCGCTGAAGGCACTTTTGCATGGCCTGCTCTTCATCATGAGTTTGAGGCGCGTTGACCCATGCAATCCAATCCGTGGGTTTTTCGATAGGCCCATCACTTAACGCAATATGTTCACAGCTTGCGGCCCCCCATCGCCACATGCGTGCATCCTGAACCATATTGGCACGCACAGGATTGCGTTCAACGTACCTCAAGACAGTGAGTAAATGCGCATCGGTTTGCGTGGGATGAGCCTTAAATCTACCCTGCCATATTCGCCCCTGCGTAGCGTATCGTTGATGATATCTGCGCACATGGGACGTCAAAAGCCACTGCATCCATTTGCTCAAATCACCATCGCGATAAGGGCTCGGGCAACAATAACCTGTTCACGCGAGAACGCATATGAGGGTGTAGATTGCGAGCGCGCCCACAGCGACCGACCGAGTCGTAGCAGCGCTACGGCGAGAGAGGGAGCGAGGACGTAAGCCGCAAGATGCATCCTCAGATGTGTTCGTAGCGAACAGATTATTGTTGCACGAGCCCTATGGCCATAGCACAAGGTGAAAATGATTAGGCATCAAGCAGTACGTCAGAATGCGCATGGGAATACGATCGTTTGCATCAAGCATCAATTTGAGAAAATGCGTGAAATCTGATCCATCGAAAAACACTGTTTCGCGGCGATTGCCACGATTCATGACGTGGTACACCACGTTGCCTGCGCTGGCGCGTAAGGTTCGAGGCACTTGTCTAACTCCTTGCATGGGTTCAGCAGGAAGCCATGCAAGAATAGTGCCGAAAAAATGGCAAATGACGCGTAATGCTGGAATGTCCCCAATCCCCACGCCCCTACAAGAAATGTTATCTTGCCACTTGCCATTTCACTATCGAAGACCGAGGTCGGCAATCCCTGTCGCACTCGTATCGAGGACCCATGCTACGTCATTTCCTTTTCCCAACTCGCCGTGGCCATTGTACCCCCAACATCTTACGTGGTTTTTGCTGGTAATAACACAATTGTGAATGAAACCCGACGCAAGCATGACCGGATATTCGCCCGTCACGCATTCTGTATCTGTTTGCCCAGATTTTAATGTTGCGACAACACTTCCTACAAGGATCGCATCTTTCGTCTGCACTTTGTTTGCAAGTTTCCCATAATCCGTTCCTGTCGCTGTCGTCCCCGCTTCTTTGTCATCGTTATTTCCCCAGCATGACAAAGCTTGTCTTGTCTTTGTGCACGTCACACTATCGCTTGTGTAATTGTAGATCGCGCAACTGCTGAGTCGACCAAGGCTCGCATCAAGAACGTCGGTTGTGGTGGTGGTATTGTCTGCTTTGAATGTAACATCCACGGCAGACGCCATGCTTGCTGTGCCAGTTCCTGAACCGATATTATCATCATTATCCGTGTCCCTACCCAATTCGTTCCAGTAATTTTCACCCCAACATTTGAGCTTGCGTGAATTTGCCGTCCCATAAATGGCGCAGCGATGGACATAATTGTAGTTAGTCTCCCAAACATTTTGAGACCCGCGCACAGCAACAGCATTGGCTATATTTTGAACTTGCTGGGGTGTCGATTGATCAGTGGCTGAGTTAATCCCCAATTGCCCAACATTATTCCACCCCCAGCACCAAACATTGCCGTTCACTTGAAGCGCACACGCACCATACTGACTCATCGATAATTCAGAAAATTGAGACCCTCCATCGCTGAAAATGACCGGAGTAATCGCAGCGGATGGCTTATTGATTGTGCTTGTTGTCGTTCCATCACCCAATCCGCCGTTGTTGCCCTGTCCCCAGCACACAGGTCTGTTGCCTCTAAGAACACAACATCGGCGCTCACCACATGCCATACCGGTAATGTCGCCCGTGCCTGGAAGCGTCGTGGCTTTATCAATACTCTTCGGAGTATTAGATGTAATATTGTACGCAGTAATGACCGATGTACCTTGCACACCGAGCTCACCATCACCTGCATGCCCCCAACATTTGACTTGTTTTTCATTGGACGCATTTTTGAGAATAGCGCAGGTATGATAACGCCCAAGTCCAATATCCGTTGCAACAAGACCCGCCCCAAAACTCACATAGGGAAGTGAAGATCCCATTTCAGATGGATTATCGCCACGGCTGTTGTTGTCCGATGGGCCATATCCCAGTTGCCGATAATCATTGAGGCCCCAGCACTTAACGTCCCCTGAATAGGTCACGATGCAGTTGTGCCAAGCCCCTGATGCTATCTTTTTAATCGCACACGCATCGCCCAGGTTGAGTGCTGCCAATTCGGTCCGTGCTGTATCGGCAATTTGCGCGGCACGGGATTGATCAAAATTGGAAACCTTGGCACAGTTATCGCAAGCATCTGGTATTAAATCCACATCTGTATCCAATGACGATTGATTTGCAATCAACGGACATCGATCGCATGCGGAGGCGTTGTTGCTCTCAATAACACATGGTGTCGACGTCGAGCCATTCACTGTTTTATCAGGAGTACCATCGCCATCTGCATCGGGATCGCAGGCGTCGCCTAAATCATCGTAACATCCTGTCGTGGTGCTTACTGTGCATTTCAATGTAGAATATAGAACTTTATCTGTATTGGTTTGGTTTCCTACTCCCTGTGTATCTTTTTGATCTGCACCATTGCGTATCAGAGGGCAATTATCGCATCCCGTTTCACCTGCTGTGCATGATGTCGCTGTTGCGCCACTAACTGTTTTGTCATCGACGCCATCGCCATCTGCGTCGGGATCGCATGCGTCACCCAAATTATCCTTGCACGCGGTGAGGATTAAGTCTGTGCATTGCTTCGACGGATAAAGCGTTTGGTCGGTGTTGGTTTGGAGTGGATTGGCGATCATTTGGCAGTTGTCTTCATCATCGTAGACTTCATCTCCATCAGTATCGATCTGACATGCTATGCCTCTTTCGGGATGGGCATTTGATGGCGTTTGATCCGGATTGAAAGTACTGGGGCAGTTGTCGCAAGATGTTGAAGGAGAAGAAGGTTGTACGCACCCAACAATGGGCACAGCCGTTTTTCCGTCAAGACTCACGGTTTTGTCAGGAAAGTCATCGCCATCAAGATCAGGATCACAGACATCACCGAGTAGATCGGTGATGCAAATTTCTCCTGACGCACACGTTTGGTCTTGGTTGTCTTGATTGCTGTTTGCGAGATATGGGCAATTGTCTGGCGTGTTTTTAATTCCATCATTGTCATAATCGTCATCGCAGGCGTCGCCTAAATCATCGTAACATCCTGTCGTGGTGCTTACTGTGCATTTCAATGTAGAATATAGAACTTTATCGGTATTGGCTTGGTTTCCTGCTCCCGCCACACTTGTTTCAGAGATACCATTGGCTATCAGGGGGCAATTGTCGCATCCCGTTGCACCTGCTGTGCATGATGTCGCTGTTGCACCGCTGACTGTTTTATCATCGACGCCATCGCCATCTGCATCGATGTCACATGCGTCTCCTGTATCATCATCATCGGTATCGGCTTGATTCTCATTCGCAATCAGTGGGCAATTATCGCATCCCGTTGCACCTGCTGTGCACGCAGTGGCCGTTTTTGCATCATCGCTTATGGTTTTGTCATCAACGCCATCGCCATCCTGATCTTCATCGCATCCATCACCCACCTGGTCGCTGTCTAGATCTGCCTGATTCGAATTTTCAATCAATGGGCAATTGTCGGCGATATCATTATCACCATCGTTGTCATCATCGGGATCACACGCATCCCCCATCGCATCATCATCTGTATTGGCTTGATCAAGATTTTGCACATCATCGCAATTATCGATTTCGTCCACAACACTGTCATTGTCTGTATCGGGTGAGATGGGGCGTGATGTCGGTGACTTGGTGCAAGCGATGGCCCAAATACACAGAGAGAGCAAAAGTGATGAACGTAACATATCGAAATTTTAACATGAATCGGGGAAAACTGTTGTTCTGTGTAGGGGCGCTTCGTGAAGCGCCCTTTCGGCATTGGGTTGCACCTGACGGGCGGTTCGCGAACCGCCCCTACAAGGATACAAAAGGCGGTTTGCAAACCGCTCTACAATGGGGACGTGTCTGATAATAAATCTTCGACAAAGGTATCAGGCACAAGACGCACTTGCACACGTCCTGGATGTTTGGTCCCATCGAGCCAAATAATTTCAGGTGTACGGCCTACTCGGTGCAATTCTTCAAGCACAGGATCAAGGCCTGCAAGGCGCTTGGAAGGGTCTTTGCCCAAATGCACACGAACACCACGCGAATAATCATCATGGACCAACACCACACTCCAACCCATTGCTTCGTCCCAATGCACTTCGTCCACACGCCCAGGGCCGGTGGCGCGTGCATCTTCAACGAGGATAAGTGCCTCGCGCACAATGCCCGCGGTTGTTCCGCGATCGGTTTCCACCGTTTCTCGCGCCAATCCTGTAAGAACCGGAAGATCGAGCCCATCGCGCGATGTTAATTTACGAAACACATGACCCGATCCATCGGCCATGTACACATCACCCAGCACCAATAAAATGGCGGGTTCATACTCTTCGATATCCACACGAACATGATCGGGCCACACGCGGCGCGCAAGAGCACGATGTACCCATGGATGGCGTTTTAAACGATAGGAGACGGCATCCACATCAACCGTCAACATGGACATGCCTTCTTCGAGTCCTGAAAAACGCATGGCTTCATCCGGTGCAATGCGCGTCACACCACGAACGTCGATTTGAGAGACTTTAAGGAGAGGAAGCCCTCGGAACCATTCTCCACCTTGATGCCATACCACAAGACCGACGAGAAAAAGGCCGATGAAAAATCCCCATCGGCGGATCGCCGAACCATGACGATGATAGCGTTCCTTGATCGCAACACGCCGTGCGTGCCAATCCACGGGATCACGCTTACGACGATTTTTGCGTGAAAAAATCAACCTGTCACCTCATCGCCAAAAAAGCTTCACCCACGCGCCAAATGGTGCCTGCACCCAGCGTTAAAATCAAATCGCCGGGCTTGGCAATCGCATCAAGGCGTTTGGCTATTTCATCGAGCGAAGCCACATGCGTCACATCAGGATGCCCCTTGGCGCGTATGACATCGGCAAGCACCGATGATGAAATACCCTCAATAGGTGTTTCACCCGCCGCGTAAATATCTGCCACCAACAAGACATCCGACGCACAAAACGCCGTTGCAAAATCCTGCATCATATCCCGGGTGCGGGTGTAACGGTGGGGCTGAAATGCAACCACCAAACGACGATCCCATGAATCACGGGCGGCCTGCAACGTCGCCAACACTTCGGCAGGATGATGGCCGTAATCATCCACCACCATGATATCGTTGACGGTTCCTTTGATTTCAAATCGACGTCCAATACCACCAAATGTACGCAAGGCTTCGCGGATCACATCAAATGAAACACCCAGATCATCGGCCACAGCAATACACGCCAAGGCATTTTGCACATTGTGATTCCCAATCAGCGCCAAATCGATATCACCCATGGGTTCACCGTGTTTTCGCACATGAAAAGTGACACGCCCTTCACCAAAACGCACGTCATGGGCAGAGAGATCGGCTTTGTCGGTTAATCCGTAGGTGATCACGCGTTTATCAAGTTGCGGTAACAGCGATGCAACCACGGGATGATCCAAGCACATGACCGCAGCACCATAAAAAGGCACACGCCGTACAAACGAGAGAAATGCATCAGTGATTTCTTGGATGCCACCTTTCCAGTGTTCCAAATGTTCAGCATCGATGTTGGTCACCACCGCAATGGTGGGCATCAATCGCAAAAACGATCCATCGGATTCATCGGCTTCCGCCACAAGATAATCACCCGTTCCAAGCCGCGCGTTGGACGATATCGATTTTAATCGACCGCCGATCACAACTGTAGGATCGATGCCGCCTGCTTGCAGAACGGTTGCGATCAGTGAGGTTGTCGTTGTTTTTCCGTGCGTTCCTGCAACGGCAATGCCGTATTTGAGTCGCATCAATTCGGCCAACATTTCGGCACGTGGGATCACAGGAATGCCCAACGCGCGCGCTTCCAAAACTTCTGGATTTTGTGATGAAACTGCCGTTGATGTCACCACCACATCGGTGCCATGCACGCGTTCGGCCTCATGCCCCACATACACCACAGCGCCCAAGCTTTGCAGCCGCTCTGTGACGGGCGACGCTTGCATATCGCTGCCGCTCACGTGATAGCCAAGATTGCACAAGACTTCGGCAATACCGCTCATGCCGATGCCGCCAATGCCTACAAAATGAATACTTCGCACTCTATTGTGGAACATGTTTAATCTCTCATTTCGGGCAAGGGCGGTTCACGAACCGCCCCTACATAAATCTTCGATCACATGAACAACCGCTTCGGCCGCATCGGGTTTTCCCGATGATTTCGCAGCATATGCCATACGACTCATTTGATCGGGATCACGAACAAGGGCAACTACCTGCGATGCCAATGTTTCTGCTGTAAGATTTCCTTGCGGTAAACAAATAGCAGCGCCCAACGTTTCCCATGCCTTGGCGTTTGCATGTTGGTGATCATCTGAGGCATGGGGAAATGGCACCAAAATAGACGGTCTGCCGATCGTACCCAATTCAGCAATACTGCCCGCCCCCGCACGACACACCACAAGATGGGACCACGATAACGCCTCTGCCATGTTGTCTATAAAATCCACAACACGAATACCCGAAACACCCGATGCTTCGGTGGTCGCACATACTTTTTCAAAAGCACCACGTCCCGTTTGATGGATCACATCAACAGAAACACCGGCAGCACGGATCGCCTGTACCGCAGGAACGACCACGTTGTTAAGTGCGTGTGCGCCTAAAGATCCACCAAAGACGAGAAGGTGCAGTGTGTCGCTGGGGAGCACAAATGTACTATCGCGTGCATGGCCAAATGCCGCACGAATAGGATTGCCCACAACCGTTACCCGTGGGCCTTTCAGCATAGGCGATGGAAGTGCTGCACAAATGCGACGCACAAACGGTGCAAGAAGGCGTGTGGTTAAACCGGGCGCTGCATTTTGTTCGAGAATAATCGTAGGCACGCGGCACAAATAGGCCGCAAGTACTGCCGGGCCTGAAGCATAACCACCCACGCCCAACACCACATCGGGTTTAAGTTTTCGTATCAGCTTGATCGATTGCCACAGGGCTTTCGGTACTGAGAGAAATCCGCGCAACAGTTGCTTCACACCGCCGCCACGCAAAGGCACCACATTCAAAAGCGACAATCCAAAACCGGTTTTGGGTACAGCACGCACTTCAATGCCCGCAGGGGTTCCGACAAAATGGATCGCAACCTCAGGGTGACGTCGTCGCAATTCTTCGGCGACCGCAATGCCAGGAAATAAATGACCACCGGTCCCACCGCCTGCGATGACAACACATTTCACGTGGAGCTCCTTATAGATCGATCCGCATCAATACGAAACAACATACCCACTGCCATCAAACACACCACGATGTTTGAACCACCATAACTCACAAACGGCAATGGTAAGCCTTTGGTGGGTAAAAGCCCCGTCACCACACCCAGATTAAAAACTGTGGGAATAGCAAGCAAGCTTGTCACCCCTATGGCCAAAAGACGTTCAAAGGCATCGTCCACATCCATCGCAAGGCGCATGCCACGCCAAAAAATAAGTCCAAAGCCTGCGAGCATGACGAGCACACCGATAAGACCCATTTCTTCAGCCAAAATAGCGAACACAAAATCGGTATGGGCTTCGGGTAAAAAAAACAAACGCTGTTTGCTCTCGCCCAATCCAACACCAAAAAATCCACCCGAACCAATAGAGATCTGCGATTCGGCACTTTGGTAACCCACGGTATCGCGGTAAGCCCATGGATCAAGATAGCTCATCAAGCGACGAAGTCGAAAAGGTGTACCAAACAGCGAGTGATAAACCACGGGTGATGCACACACGGCTGCAAGTAAAAATGATCGCATACGAAAGCCTGCGATAAAGAGTAGCACCACAACGATGCCTTCCATCACCATCGCCGAACCAAAGTCAGGTTCAAGCAAAACCAAAAAGATAGGGATCTGTACCAAAGAGATGGGCAACCAAAACGGAAGTTTTTCGGCATCTTGATTGGCTTCACGGCGTGCAAGCAAACTAGCAAGCACCAAGACAACGGCCAATTTTGCAAGTTCACCCGGTTGTAAATTAAAAGGTCCCACGGTTAGCCACCGCCGCGCACCCCCGATCAAACGCCCAACACCAGGGATCAAAACAATGCCACACAAGACTGTCGCTGCAACCAGAAACCATCCTGAACGGCGGCGCAACCATCCGGGTGGCGTCACAACCATTCCCAACAACGCCACCACACCAATGCCAATGCGCCACAGTTGTGCTTTTAAGAAATGTTCGGCGTCACCCAAAGTACGAAGGGCATAGACGGCGCTGCTTGAGTACAACGCGACAAGACCAAGTCCCATCACCACGCAAACGCCCAAACAAAGCCAGGGATCGGGGCGCCAAAGAACAGAGGGCGGTTCGCGAACCCCCCCAA
>SYDY01000004.1 GCA_005801425.1 Bdellovibrionales bacterium
CGGGAGGACACTGCACACGGATGGCGAGACGGGCAAGGTGAATACCCGGCACCTTACGGCGGCACCTTACGGTCACAGCGGCGTGCTATCCGGTGCCGACACCGTAAACTCCGTTGCATTTAAGCCTCTGCTCAAAGAATCAAACAATGCATTGATGACGAGCGTTTCAAAACTAACATCCGGTGTATGAAGTGTGGTTGCTTGCCAATAGTGTACGCCTTGTTCAAGGGTGATGTTTCCAGAACTGGCAGGAAACGCTGGAATATTAAACGTGGCGGTATTGGGTGATGCAAATACGTACCAACGTATTTTCGCGCGTCCCATAGGCGGTGCTGTTTTACAGGCCTGCACGACTTCAATATCATAAAGGATATGCACATGTGCCGTAGGGGCAAGTGTATGGACCTGGTGCGTAAAACTTCCATGTGTAAAAGTTAAGTCGCCATGTTCCGAACCGTAGGCAAACAGTGTGGTGGGAATGTGGGTGAATGTTGCCTCATCGATCTGTTGATTTGAATTGCTAAAACTTCCAAAGTTGCGAACACCTTCTGGTAGCATCATCATGGCTGTTCGTCCGACGGTGGCTTGGACGTTGTAATAAAACGATTGCAGATTGGAAGGCATGGTACGTGGCATGGGGAGCGTTAGCATGTGGGCTTCTTGTGATGGGCTTGCATGCAATGACCAAACACCCAAGGGCTGCATGTCGTACCACACATCGACACGGGCTGTATTGGGCATGGTGCTTGTTGCATTGCTATCTAAAGGTGCATTGCTGAGATCTACGCGCAATGATCCATCCATCGGTGTGTCAATGACAATATCGATTCCTTCAAGAACCGCCAAGCAGAGCGTAAATTCCTCGCCCCAACATACTTCACCCGCATCGCAATCGCCGTCGGAGTGGCACATGGTGCCGCTGCTCTCTGGAACATTGACAAAACCGCGAAAGCCGAGTGCATGAGCTACAAGTGTGCTGTTTTTGGGTTCTCGCGCAGTGGCAATGAGAACCAATGGTCCGGTGCGTGATAAAATTTCGTAGGCCCCTTGTTGAAGAACCACGGCTTTTGCGCCAGGTGGAGGGTTGTCAACACCAAGCTCGGGCGCTGTGGTTGTGACTGAGACGACATCGCGACCTGTATTGAATTCATCTTTGATGCGCACGATATTTCCGCGGATGAGTGCGGGAAAATGGGATTGTGGTGCGGGGCATTCAGGCAAGGGATCCTGTTGGGGTGGTGGAAATTTTGTGAGGGTCATGCTTGCATTGCGACTTGCGAGTCCAATCCATGAAAATCCGGCATGTCCGGCAAAAGCCGTATGGACATCCACGGGGCCGTTAAGAAATTCATGGGAAAGGGTGACCTGACCTTGGGCATTGGTGATCCCGATGCGATCAGGTTGTCCCATGGCGCGCGCAACAACGGTGGCGTTTTTCAAACGAACGCCGCCTGTATCGAGCACAGTGATATTGATGCTTCCTGCGATACTTCCGCCCCACGTGGCATAGGTGGCATCATAGGGGTCAAAATAGGTAAACGCGTTGTTTTGAGTGATGGTGGCATTGCGATGGGTGAGCGCGAGTGTTGCGGGACCGATGTTGTTTTCGGGGCTTAGAAAGGTAGCGCGTGTGGACGATTCGATGCGTAAATCGCGCACAGGTTTTCCGTTCAATGTAACAGCAAGGCCCTGTTCAAATCCTGACCCAAACATACGAACCCATGTTCCTCCTGCCATGGATCCTGTTTGGGTTGAGAGATGATCGATGCTGAGTTCGACGTACGTAAATGTTTGAGGCGATTGAAGCCATGTTGATCCGAGCTCAATACCTACGTTGACATTACCTGCCGCATGGGCAGGCGTGACGCAAACAAGTTCATGGGGACGTGGTGTGCTGCAGGGCGATGGAAGATCATCAAACGTGGCAGTGGCATCTGTGAGGGTTGTATCGCCTGCCAAGAAAAAATGGACTTCGGTGCCACCATGGGTGACACCCGCTTGGGGCGTATGTGCAATGATGCGGGTCCCTTGTTGGTTGGGATCAATAAATAAAAGTGCATTGGAAATGACACGTTGCTCATCGTGGGTTTGAACATACAAATCGTAGGGGCCTTCGGGACGTTGTTGCGCACCGATGGTAAATTCGGCACGCGTTCCGTCAAGGCTTACGCCATTGATTTCAAACACCGTATCGTAAAGCGCAATACGCATATCGCGTGTAAAACCCGTGCCCGTCATGATCACACGGGTTTCTTCTCCAATCATAATACGGTTGGGATCGAGCTGTGTGATGTTCAAATGGGTTTTGCACAATAACGCATCCACCAAGATATCACTTCCGTTGATGTTTTGTACTTGAACCGTATGAGGTCCAGCCGACAGCTCAGGGAGGATCACGTTGATGGTTTGAAGATCGGGTTGATCTGCAACCGCAACGCGTATGTTGTCGATGCTGACTTGTGATCGATCGGTGAGTCCATCGCCTTGGATGGATATTTCAGCCCCTGCGTCGCAATAAGTGGCATTAGGATTGATGTTGGTCAGTTTGAGTGGAAGAAAATATTCAAATCCTATGGGACCGGGCAGTGCGGTATGGGTGTTCGCTGGATTGGCCACGAGTGTGACGTCGACAATACCAGGTGTGTTGGTTGCCGGTACCATGACGCGCAGGTGTTGATCATCGACATGGTTTATTTCGCGGGTTTCGATTGTCCCAAACCGAATGGCCACAATGGAATCTAGGTCAGAACCGAGAAATACAACCTCGATGCCTCCAGTGATGGGGCTGCGGTTGGGACGGATCCCTG
Source organism: Bdellovibrionales bacterium (assembly GCA_005801425.1). Taxonomy (GTDB): domain Bacteria; phylum Myxococcota; class XYA12-FULL-58-9; order XYA12-FULL-58-9; family SYDY01; genus SYDY01. The sequence continues at coordinate 2,808 of SYDY01000004.1, forward strand.
ACCATGTGATGCTTGGTGTGGGTGTGACTTGGGGCGTGTTGTCGGGGGTTGGAACAGTGGGTGACGCTGGAATGTCGGCAAATGGATTGCTACACCCAGCGATCATCCAGAGTACAAAACAGGTCCATTTCCAGTGAGATTGAACCTGTTTCTTGTTATTCACGCGTCTGGCTCCATGTTAAATGGCAATCGCTCTGCAAGTTGCATTGTTTTTTTTGATATTTTTGCGCGAAATGCGAGATGTTCAACGCCGCGTGCTGTCGCGTCCCGAAAATGTTGAGCATACTCGTGATCGAGATTGTCAGACAGATGAATGGATTCAACATCCGAACGCGGTGCTACAAGAATGATCATGGCACGATGGCCTTCACGCACAAGATCGATCAATTCTTGCAAGTATGCATGTCCTGCACTGTAACGCCCATCGGGATACAGACTGCGGCCGTCGCGTGCTGCTGTGACAGCTTCCACGTGCAAATGGCACGGACGTAAACTGTTGCCTTCGAGAACGCAGCCCCATCGTCCTGAAGTGGAGGGTTGATCGGGTCGTCGCAATGTGGCGTATCCCGCAAGCTCGTTAATCAATCCTTGTTGAAGTGCTTCTATGACCACGGTCATAGGGCGTCCTGCGTGAATGCTCACAGGGGTGCGTCCTGCGTAGATAATTTCGAGTTGATGCTGATAACGCCTTCTCGGACTATCGAGTGAAGAGACCAGCACTTTGCTGCCAGGGCTGCTGCAGCCAATTAAACTCCCCGCATTGGCACAATGAACGCTGAGTTGTTCCCCTGAAACGAGTTTGACATCTGCATGATAACGATGACGCCGGATCAGCGTCCCTTCGAGCATATGATCTGGAAACTGCACATTACCCCCCAATCCCTTATCAACATACTGGTTTTGCACGGGTTTCCCTACACTAGAGCTATCGATGGGTGTCCGCCGGGTCAAGAGATGGTGTGATTTTGTTTGCGTGCCTCGATTTGTGATAGCATCAGAAGCATGTGGAAAGGCCGTCGTTTTGTATTGATAGGGACCATGACTGCGGCAGTGGCTGCGATTGGTTTGGGTGTCGCGGTAGGCGCTGAGAGCAGGACTGTGGAAAGTGTCGAGGATATTGCGCAACTTAAAGTGAGAGCCATTTCCGATATTCTCGAAAAAATTCGCGAGATCCGTACAGAGGCGCGTAACAGCAGGCGCATGGCATTTCTCGGTTGTGTGAATGAACGTTTTAATGTGGTTCAAGGGCTCAAGCGCATCGCGACTTATTCACAACGCAGTTTAGAGAAAGCGATTGCGCGTCATGATCGTATTCTTGTGCAGCAAGAAACAAAGACGATTGTTGAGGCGGCACATAAAGCAGAGGATGCATGGTCTCAGGTAAAATCCTGTGAAAAAGAAGAAGACGATGTGGTGGGTTTGCGAACGGATGAGCTTGAAGTGAATGCAGACAAGGAAATTACGTCGCTTAAGGATCCGACAGGCGGTGGTACGCCAGGCACTGGAGGTGGACTGCCTGGACCGGGTATTCCCAATGTTTTTGATGGAGGCACAACGACGCCCACGGAGGGCCCAGGCGATCCGGGCGGTGGTGGTGCGCCTGGCGAGTATGTCCCGCCGCCGGTGAGTCCATTTCAATAAAAATCGTCTGATTAAGCGCTTTTTCTCATTGCATTTGGGGTATTGTTCTGCAGCATATTTTTTAAAAAAGAATCAAATTTTTGACCAACAATATCCCAAGTGGCGTTTTTTCTTACCCAGGTTTCTGCGTGTTGTCCCATGTGTTTTCTGCTTTGATCATCTAACAAGCATTTTGAAATGATCTGGGCGGAAGCATGGAGATCGTTGCTTGGGGCAATCCATCCAATATTTCCACCACATACCGCTTCGGGCAAACCACCATGATCTGAAACGACCGAGGGTATTGCACACGCGGCGGCTTCCAAGACAACAATGCCAAAGCCTTCAACTTCCGATCCTGAGGCTTGTTTGCTGAGGAGGATGTGCAGATCTGCGGCGCCTAAAATTTTTGCGACGTGATGACCATCAAGGCCCGAGTGGATTTCTATGTTGGCTTTCACGCCCAAATGCTCGGCAAGTTCGATAAGACGAGGTGCAATTTCAGGAAGTCCGATCATGGCATAGCGCACGTTGGGCACTTGTTTTTTAATTTCGGGCAAAAGACGGATCACCGTTTCTTGCCCTTTGCGATCGCATATGCGGCCGAGTGTTACCATGGTGGGTGATCTCCAACCCAAACTGGCTCGCACATGATCCTTGGTTGTACTATCAAGCGGTCGAAAACGTGACATATCTGCACCATTGAGGACCACAGAGATGGGTTGGTGAAAGGTCGCAACGCCTTGAATATTGTGTCGTGCATAATTGCTTACGCAAACGATATGTTTGGCCATGGATAGAGCATGCAGGATCCTACGTTTTTCAAAAAATGTGCGATCCAAAAGTTCATGCCCATGAATGACTGCAATCCAGGGAATGTGTTGACCAAAAATAAGACTGGCTGCTTGCAATGCCCGTGTGCCTGTTGCAATGCCAACCGTTTTTTCGGGTGATGCTTTTCTCGCATCCCAAAACGCTCGCCCCATGAGAGATATTTTTGTCCCGGATGAATGAACACGAAATGTTTGCTGTATGTTAAATTCGGTTATGGATGATCTGTTTGTATAGTCTTGTGATGTAAAAACGCTAAGTTCGTGTTCTCGCGATAAGTAGCGTGCGAGTTCATAAGCATGTGTGGCAATGCCGCCCGGGCCTGGAGGAAATTCCGTGGAAATGAGAATAACGCGCATACAACATGCCTATCCAAGCATTGCGCACGATACAAAGAAGAGGATATTCGAGAAATTGCACCACCACGCGCTTCATGGGATGCCTGTTGCATATGCTCGCAGTTCTTCTTGCGCTGTTATTGACCCCCATGATTGCCCAAGCAGAGCCTGAGCGTTGCCCAAGCTGCACCACACCTGTTATTTTCTCAGATGCCTATCGCGACACGCTCGGCGAACGCGCACGCTATGTCGTTGAGCTTAACGGCCTTGCAGTGGGGAATGCAGAATTTACAGTCAATAGTGAAGGACGTTTGGAAAGCCAATCGGTGATCGAATATCGAGGGCAATTTGTTCTTGACTCTTTTATTTCATCGATGACTCAATTGCATGGACAAGCGGCGAGTGTGATGACCCGGCAAAAGCGTGCTGCTGTGCATTCCATGTTGCGGTTTAAGGCGAAGCAAGCCGATGTGGACGAGCGTGTGAAGTTTTTTGATTTGGCCCATCGGCTTTATGGCACGCGGTCGAGAAGTGGAAAAATTCAGGAAGATCATCGCGCGCTCTCGGTACCCATATGGGATGCACTTGCGGCGTATTATTTGATGCGGGCATTGCCGCCGGAATCTTCGGGATGTTTTTTGGTGTATGCCCAAAGACGTTTGTACACCGTCTGGTTTAAGCATGTAGGCCTTGAAAAAATTGCGACACCCCTTGGTTTACGCCCCGCACATTACGTGAAGATGCACTTTCGTGATGATCGAACCAATGCGAAAGTGCATCATGCCGAAATTTGGCTTGGACAGATCCGTTCTCGCATTCCGTATCGCTTTGTTTTGAACGGCAAAGACACGTTGGTGGCGCGCATAGAAAGCCTTACCCGCTGACAGGCTCTCTATGATGTGGCATCCCTTACCCCATGAAGCGCTTGGTGATGGCAGCAGCAGTGATGGGAACCCTGTTGGTTCTGGGGTACGGGTTTCTCCCAACGGTTGAGGTGAGTACAGCCGACCACTTTGCCACGGGGTGGTGGAGTTTGGTGCCACCCGTGATTGCCATTGGTCTTGCCATCGCGATGCGGCAGATCATTGCCCCGTTGTGCCTTTCGGTGCTCGTTGGCGCGTTGATTGGCGTCCACGGCGATGTCATGGCGGGTGTTCTCGCATTGTTTCGCCGTTATCTGTGGCCTGTACTCACTGATGTGACACATCTTTCTATTTTGCTGTTTACCGCATCGCTCTTGGGGCTTGTGCGCGTGGCCACCGTATCAGGTGGGATCCAAGGTGTGATTAATAAAATTTTAACGCGAGCATCCGATCCCCAGCGGGTGCAGGTGGCCACGGCTTGGATGGGCATCGCAGTTTTTTTTGATGACTATGCAAATACCGCTGTCATTGGCTGTACGATGCGGTCCGTCTTTGACCGCTTCAAACTATCGCGGGAAAAATTGGCCTATTTGATCGATTCAACGGCGGCGCCAGTGGCGGGTATTGCCATCATATCGACGTGGATTGGTATGGAAGTGAGCACTATGCAAAATGCCGTGCGTGGCCTCACCGACGCCAATGGTTACAGTTTGGTATTTCAGGCTTTGCCTTATCGTTTTTATTGTTTCGCCGCCTTGGGCATGGTGTTTGCACTTGTCTATTCCAATCGTGATTTTGGACCGATGCTCACCGCCGAGCGTGCCGCACGTATGGATGCTTGTGTGCGTGTGGATCATCATCTGGCATTGGGTGGTGGCGACAGCCTTCCGATATGGAATCAGAAACGCACCGCACGCATGGGCGATGCGTTGTGGCCTATTGCGTTTGTGATCAATACGATTTTTTTCGCGGTGTTGCTGGGCGGCACCCATGCGATCCCCCCGGAGCAACGCCGATTTCCAAGGTTTATTCTTGATTCGTTTGTTGAATCGTCAAATCTTATGGACGGACACTATCTGTTTTATGTTTTTGCTGTCGCGGCCTTGATGGGCAGTGTGATTGCCATTGTGTTGCCATGGCTTACGGGCGGCCTTCACCTTGGCGAGGGGCTTAAGGAATGGATGAAGGGCGTTCAGGGGATTGTGCCCACGCTGATTGTGCTGGTGCTGGCCTGGACACTGTCGTGGGTATGTCGCGATGTGGGCACTGCCGACTATTTGGTCGCCATCAGTAAACCTTTTTTGCGAGCCCATTGGGTGCCTGCCGTGGTGTTTATTCTTGCGGGGCTTATTGCTTTTAGTACGGGCACAAGCTGGGGGACGATGGCCATTCTCATGCCAGTTGCCGCAAGCTTAGGTTACCATGCGGGCGGCATGGCTGTGATGCTCCCAAGTATGGCTGCGGTATTGGATGGTGCGATTTTTGGCGACCATTGCAGTCCTATTTCAGACACCACAATATTGTCATCGGCCTGTTCAGGCTGTGATCATCTTGAGCATGTACGTACGCAAATGCCCTATGCACTTGCGGGTGCTACCGCGGCTGGAACGGGTGGCTATGTGCTGGTCAATGCCTTGGGATACCCGTTGTGGACAGGTTACCTCGTCATTGCGGTGCTGATCGGTGTGATTGTGATGGGTTTAGGCAAGGTGCCTAATAAAACCTAGCGGCGCAGCTTTC
>SYDY01000016.1 GCA_005801425.1 Bdellovibrionales bacterium
CGAGTTGCCGATATTGGCGTTGACTTTGACCAAGAAATTGCGACCGATGATCATCGGTTCAATTTCGGGATGCATGTTGTTGGCGGGAATGATGGCGCGTCCTTCGGCCACCTCTTTGCGTACAAATTCGGCATCGCATTGTTCGCGTACGGCGATGAATTCCATCTCAGGTGTGATCACACCGCGGCGTGCGTGGTGCATTTGGGTGCCGCTGGCCCCGCGTGCATCGATCCAAGCTTGGCGCAATTTTGGGAGACCTCGTTCGAGATCAATGCGTGCTTCGGGATCGGTGTAGGGTCCGCTGCTGTCGTACAACCGTACCGCTGGCTCACCTTCCACGGGGATCTCACGAAAAGGCACATCGGCGTTGATGCTCGGGACATGAACACGGCATTTGTTGCCGACGGGCTTAGGAATGTTGATTTCCATGGGATCTCCTCTTTGCGAGCGCCGCCACCATAATCGCTTTCGCCGGTAAGAGAAATGGGGATGTACTGTGCGCGGGCGAGATTTGCGATTTTGGGCGAAGTATTTTTTGGTTTTATCAAAGAAAGAAAACAAGTCATATTGTTAATATGGCGCGTTTTTTTGATGCAGAGAAAATCAAAAAGACAAAGTCCAAAAGCGCAAATCTCGCCCGCGCACAGTACCGCTACTTTTCCGCGTCATTTTTTTCGCGTAGTACACCCTTATGCTCCGTCCCATCATTCTCAGTATTGCTGGTTCTGATCCCTGCGGTGGGGCAGGGGTCCAGGCCGATGCGCGCATGATCTGGGCCTGTGGTGGTCGTCCGGCGACGGTGATTGCAACCCTGACCGCACAAAATAGCCAGCGATTTGTGGGGAGCTATCCGGTGTCGGTCGATGTACTCAGCGCACAACTTCACGCGGTGATGGAAGATCTTCCCGTGGCGGCGATCAAAGTGGGTGCGCTTGGCAATGCAGAAAACGTTCGTCTTGTGGCGAATTTTTGCAAAGAAGCCCATGTGCCGTGTGTGGTCGATCCGGTATTAAACGCAACCTTGGGTGGCGCGTTATGTGAGGGTGATGATGTCGTGCAGGCGTATTACGAATTTGCAAACGAGCATGTTGTGATCACACCCAACGGCGATGAACTTGCCCAACTCAATCGTCATTCCCGTAGGGGCGACCGGCCGGTCGCCCAAGCATTATTACACCAAGGCTTCGGCGCCATTCTCCACACCGGCGGCGACGGCCAAGAATTATGCGTCGATACGTTGTACACGCGAGACTCCCAAGAACATTTTTCAAGCAAACGCATCCAAGGTGATATCCACGGCACGGGCTGCGTTTTTTCATCGGCCATCGCGACGTATTTAGGAATGAACATGCCGTTGCGTGATGCTGTAGAACAGGCCAAACAGGCTGTAAACCACGCCATGATGTATGCTGTGAAAATTGGCCACGGGCGTGCGCAGGTTGAACCATGACACGTGATGTCGGACGCCTTCATGTGATCACCGATACGATCTTGCAACATCGTTTTAATGCTTCGGAACTTGCGATGATGGCGGCGCGGGGTGGGACGGATGTTGTGCAATATCGTGATAAACAACAAATCCCCACACAACAACGGATCGACACCACCAAGGCGATGCTACATTGGGGTGTGCATGTTATTGTGAACGATCACGTGGATGTTGCATGCGTTGCCCATGGTGTTCATGTGGGCGCGGAAGATGTTTCCGCAGAAAACGCGCGCATGATACTTGGTTCGGAAAAAATAGTGGGCTGCACGATAAACAACATCGCCATGGCACGCAACGCCTTGCGATGGCCTGTGGATTACGTCGGCGTGGGTCCTGTTTTTCCTACGCGCAGCAAAGATCGTCCCGCACCGGTGTTGGGTTTGGATGGATTGCATGAAATCGCATCCATGCTTCCGTTCCCTGTGATCGCCATCGGTGGCATCGGTCCCGAACACATCGCGGATGTGTTGGCAGCGGGTGCCTATGGTGTTGCGGTTTTGTCATCGGTGGTGTGTGCTGACGATCCTGAAAAGGCAACCCGTGCATGCCGTGAGGCCATCGATCGATGAGAAAAGCACCTCAACATGTTCTTGTGATCGGCGGTGGCATCATCGGTTTGAGTATTGCCTATCGTCTTGCCACACGCGGTGCACATGTGACGCTTGTCGATCGCGGAATTCCAGGACACGAATGCACATGGGCTGCAGGCGGCATGCTTGCCCCTACATGTGAAGGAGAGGTTGCAGACAGGGCCCTGGTTGCTTTGGGTTACGATAGTTTGCATCGATACCATGCATGGGTTTCTGAACTGGAATCGTTGACGGGACTCGATTGTTGTTTGGGTTCAGGCGAGACGTTGCTTGTGGCCACCGATCACGATGAACGCGGTCAGACCGAACACATGGCGCGTTTGATCACAAACAAAGGTGGTCATGTTGAGCGCCTGCATTTGGATGATGCACGTGCGATGGCGCCGCTTCTTACACCGAGGCTCACGCTTGCGTACCGCGTGCAAGGAGATCGATGGATAGAACCTCGCGCATTGTGTCAGGCCCTTGTTGAAGCATTGCACCGCATGAACGTTGATGTTCGTGAAAACCACGAAGCAACGTGTCAGGACTTCGTGATGGCTGATGCGGTGGTTCTCGCATGCGGTGCGTGGCATGATCTCTTAAAACACTCCCCCTCTGATTCACCTTTCACGCTTGCGGGGGAGGTCGACACCCCCACTTTCGTGAGGGCAGGCTGCGGCCGGGTGGGTGGGGGTGCAAACGGTCACTTCTCGCTTGGTATCCGCCCCATCCGCGGCCAAACAGTGCATCTTACAGGGGCATCGTTGTTAAATCATGTGGTTCGCACGCCCCGTGTCTATTTGGTGCCGCGCCGTGATGGCGTGGTGATTGGTGCAACCAGTGAAGAGCAGGGTTTTGACCGTACATCGCCTGCGGGTGGTGTTTATGAACTTTTGCGTTACGGGATCCAAACAGTGCCAGCACTGTATGAATTACATTTTTCTGAAGTTGCCGTAGGATTTCGTTCAGCGACAAAGGACCATATGCCAGTACTCGACAAAGTGCCCCAATCATCGATTTACGTGGCCACAGGCCATTATCGTGATGGCATACTGCTTGCGCCTGCATCGGCCGATCACATGGCAGAGATGATCATGACCGGCGAAAAACCGGATGCAATCGAACCGTTTTCATGGAGAGCGCAATGATTAAAATTACTTTAAACGGCAAAGAAACGACGATGCAAGAACACACGGTTGATGCGGTTCTTGTGCTCTTGGGCTTGAACGTCGATCCACGCGGTTTTGCCATTGCGCTCAACGATGCCGTGGTGCCGCGAAGCCAATGGAGCACGGTGATATTGTGCGACAGCGATCGTGTTGAAGTGGTCGGTGCGATGCAAGGCGGTTGATGATGAACGACTTTTTAAAATTGGGATCGTTAGAACTTTCTTCTCGTGTTTTGCTGGGAACGTCGCGCTATCCGAGTCGTGAAATACTTCTCTCGGCGTTGCAAGCAAGCCAGGCGGAACTTGTAACGGTTTCTGTTCGTCGTGTTGCCATGGCAACGAACGAAGAAAATATCTACGAAGTATTGCGTGCACGAGGCTTGCATTTGTTGCCCAATACGGCGGGATGTTTTACGGCGAAAGAGGCGGTGTTGACGGCAGAGCTTGCCCGGGAAGCCTTGGAAACCGATTTGATTAAACTTGAGGTCATCGCCGACGAAGATACACTTCTTCCCGAAGCCGAAGAATTGCTGAAAGCAGCACGTCTTTTGGTGGCCTCCGGATTTACGGTATTGCCTTATACCAACGACGATCCGGTGCTTGCTTGCAAACTTGCGGATGCAGGTTGTGCTGCGGTGATGCCACTTGGATCGCCCATTGGTTCGGGACTTGGGATCAGCAATCCTCACAATTTGGCGTTGATTAAGGCCCGTGTGCATGTACCGATGATTATCGATGCAGGACTTGGCACCGCATCCGATGTGACGCAGGCGTTTGAATTGGGTGCCGATGCGGTGTTGCTAAATACTGCCGTTGCAAGAGCCATCGATCCGGTGGGTATGGCACGGGCCATGCATCATGCGGCGAAAGCGGGTCGTGGTGCATATCTTGCGGGTCGCATGCCCAAACGTTTGCTTGCTGAAGCCTCATCGCCCATGGAAGGGCGCATCAAAACAGCGGGGTAGTGATCATGACCGATGCACGTTTGATGTTGATCACCGATGAACAACCCGATCTCGAAGCGCGCGTGTTTTCTGCCGTGAGTGGCGGGATAGGCATCGTGCAAGTGCGCGAACGTCAATTGGATGACCATGCATTGCACGATCTTGTATGGCGTTTGTTGCGCGGTATTGAAGGCCGCGCCGAAGTGATCGTGAATGGTCGACCTCATGTTGCTGAAGCATGCGGCGTGGGTCTGCATCTTCCCTATCGTGATGCGGAGACATTCACGGGTCATGCCCGAAGTGTTTCGATTCATTCCCAAGAAGAAGCGCAAGCGATAGAACCAAAAAATATCGATTATGTTTTAATCGGTACGTTGTTCCCAACATCATGCAAACCCGATGTTGTGCCGCTTGGTATTGAGCGTACCTCTTCTTTTCTTACGCATCTTCAAAATCCTGGTTATGCCATTGGCGGCATTCTTCCTTCGCATGTTCAACAACTTCTTGATGCAGGATTTTACGGTGTTGCAGTACGATCGGGAATTTTATCGGATCCCAATCCCGACGAAGCAGCTGCGCGATACCAAGGGGCTTTCGGAAAAACAAAAGAACGTCCCAATACGCGTTTTTCTTGGGCGACGCTCCCTGATGCCCAGCGAATCATCGCATTGGTGAATGCAGCTTATGGCCGCGAATTGCGCTGGAAAACGCAGCATCGTGTGACGCTTGCTGAAATGCAATCGATTCTCCTGTCACCCGACCAACGCGTATTGATGCTTCTTGAAGGAAATATCCTCGTTGGGTGTGTGTTGTTGGATAATAGAACAAATATCCCGTGGTTTGGCATGCTCAGCATATGGCCTGGAATGCATGGGTTGGGCTTAGGACGCGTTTTATTGCAAGAGCTCGAACGCATTTGTCGCGATGAATATGCGGTATCATGCATCGCATGCGATGTGGGTGATTTTAATCCCCATCTGTTAAAATACTACGGCGCACAAGGTTATGCTGTTGTGGGTGAACGCCCATGGATTGGGCCTGAACTCAAAACGGGTATTGCCAAATTTATTCGGATGGAAAAAATATTGCTTTGATCTCTTGTCGGGGCGGTTCGCGAACCGCCCGCTCTAAAAATCATGACGCAACACATTCCTCATCTCCCCCGATACAATACCTATGAGCGCACTTGTGGTTCGAGCATTGCGTATGTTGGAAAAAAACGCAGGGCAAATCATACAGGCGATTCAAGATAAAACCACAGATCATCTTCTTTATGGCCGCGCAGGAAGTATCAACGATTCGACACCTCGCGATCATATTTGCCCAACAAGCGGTGCTGTCGGCACACTGCATCCCGATGGTTCATTTCGTGTTGAAGCACCCCATGGTTTGCCAAATATGGGGATCATTCATTTTCCTGGCATCCGTGGTTATCCCCACAGCGTGATCCGAGAATTTTCGGGTGAGAAGGGTGACACGCGTCTACCGGCTGCTTTGCATCAGGTGGCCGCACCGTGGTGGATTGCGGGCACCCCACGCACGACGACGTCCATGATCAACAGTGTGGTAGGTGCAACGCGTGCGATTGCAGAGCGTGGGTGGTTGAGCAATGGCCTTCCTCTTGTCTGTTATGGTCGGTCCATGGGGTCGCGCCCTGCGATCTCTGCCGGATTGCGTTTGGCCCGTGAAGTACAGGCGGGTGTACCTGTGGTATTGATACTTGACGGTGCTTTTGGTCGGCTTTCACGGGCGGGAGCCCACTGGCCTTTGGGCTTGGGTGCACGATTTCTTCATCCAGCCCATGATGTTTGCACCGAATCGTTGGTGTCTCGGGTGCCTATATGGCCGTCCAATCTCTATGTTCTCCAACTCATATTGCGGCATGATTGGATGGTGCCTGTTGCTGAACAACACCGCTTTGGGAGTCTGTTGGAAGAACGAGCAGCGGGGCGTTATGCGGCACTTGAGGTCGATTGTGGGCATAATTCTTACCCAGCCCTGCGCAGTCTTCGTTTTGATCTTCTTAAAAATTTTCACGTGGTAGGAGGTGTCCCCCAGTTGCAAGGGGTGTCCTTCAGATAGTATAGTCGTCCATGACTGATTTTGATCCAAAACTTGAAGCTTTTGTAAAAGACCTTCCTAAAACAGACCTTCATCTTCATCTTGATGGTTCCATTCGTATTTCAACCTTGATTGAACTTGCCAAAGAAAACGGCGTTGCGCTTCCTAGTCAAACCGAAGCAGGACTGCGTGAATTGGTGTTCAAAGAACGTTATGTTGATTTACCCGACTATTTGCAAGGCTTTGGCTACACCGTGGCCTGCATGCAAAATGTCGAAAATCTTTCACGAGTGGCTTATGAGTTGGCACAAGACAATCAACGCGAAGGTGTTCGCTATATCGAAGTACGTTTTGCGCCTCAGTTTCATGTCAATCCACCCATCACCACGGTGGATGTGATCCGAGCGGTTGACGAAGGTCTCTCGCGTGCGACCCGAGAATTTAATAGCCGTGAGCAGGTAGTAAGCGGTCGCGAACCGCCTTTTGATTACGGTATTATTTGCTGCGCGATGCGCATGTTTACCCAAGGGTTCAGCATTTATTTCGATCGCATGCTTGAAGCCCATCGTTATTCACCTCCAAAACGTGTTTTCAAGTATGCTTCCATGGAGTTGGCGCAAGCAGCTGTGCGTGCACGCGATGATCACGGTGCGCAGGTGGTAGGATTTGATTTAGCAGGCGAAGAAGCGGGGTATCCAGCTGTTGCTCATCGCGAAGCCTATGCCTACGCCCATCGAAATTTTTTACGAAAAACCGTTCATGCAGGTGAAGCCTATGGACCCGAAAGTATTTTTCAAGCGATCACCGAATTGCACGCTGAGCGTATCGGCCATGGTACATATTTACTTAAACCCGACGCCATTCGCGATCCATCGATTTTAAATCCCGAAGCCTACGTGGAAAAGTTGGGAGAATACATCGCGGATCAACGTATTACACTTGAAGTATGTCTCACGAGTAATTTGCAAACCAATCCGGCCATGCAAAGCATTGGGGAGCACAGCCTGCGTGATTTTTTAAGCAAGCGGCTCAGCGTGAGTTTGTGTACTGATAATCGCACCGTGAGCAACACCACGGTGACCCGCGAAATACTGCTTGCACTCAAGCATTTTAAGATCACCCGTGAAACGCTTAAATCTATCGTGATGTACGGATTTAAACGCAGTTTCTTTCATGGATCGTATTTGGGGAAACGCGCGTACGTGCATCAGATGATCGATTATTACGAAGCGATCGAAGCCAAACATGGCATGAACGATGCTATGCTAACGGTGTGATTATTTAGGACAGCCCGATTCACCGGGATGATAGGTGCACCATTTATCTTCGCTGCATTCACGTGAATACGGATAGTACGTGCATACGTTACCGGTGCTTGTGCTTCCATTGTTTGCACAAAGTGCAGGGATCGCATCGCACAAACATGCAACACAACTCGCATCTGCGGTGGAACATGCATTGGTGCATAGCCCAGGCTCTTCATCGATAGGTGGACAGCTCTCGTCTGTGTACGCCTTGCGACAGTGAATGTCGGTTGTGTTGTTCTCACAATAAGCAGCGGTTTTAATGCACCGTGCGTCGTTTTGCCCTGCGTTGGAAACGCAGTATTTTTTGGATGTGATACATAGAATATCTTCGGCATTGCTTATACAATAATTGTTTTCGCCAGTGCATCGATCATTGGAACTATTTGTTGTGCAGTATGTCTTTGCGTCAACACACCGAGTATCATTTTTTCCAGCATCGGATTTGCAGTAAGTTAAGTCGGTGTCGCTTGTGGTGCCGGGACAATCAGGCGACTTAGGAAAATCGATGCATAGATTGCTTGTCACGTAAGGCGATGGTGGTGCTGGCGTCACACAGTGCGGATCTTGGGGAAATTGATCGCAATAGCTTTCTGGTGAATAGGTCAGTGGCTTTGCTTCAAGAATGGCTTCCTGGCATCGACTGTAGCACGTGTAGTAGCTTGTTTTGGGACGCGGATGCAAAAGCGTGTCGCAACTGGGTGCCATCATGATGCAGTTGGCTTCACATGTTTCAAGCGCGTTGCAGTAAATATCGCTGTTGAATTGCGCGACCAGGTTTACGGCATTGGTTTTATTCTCGCTGCTATCGCAGCATCGCAGGCGTTGTTCTGCTTCCTGGCATGTGGCTGAACCCTGGGCATAGCATGCGGTTCGGCAGGTATTATAATTACGTTCGGCAATGTCATCGGCGCTGGTTCTTCCAAAAATTTTATAGACGCCGCAATCTGTTTGGCTGACACAATAGGCTTCGCACACCTCATAGCTGTTTGCACATCGTACTTTGCTGATATCAATCTTAAATGTATAGCCGCAATCATCGGCAAGATGGAGTGCGGCATCGGTACATCCATCGGGTTCGGCACGTGTGATCTCTGATTCATCAACACCTTCGCGATATCCCGATGTTCCGGTGAGAAGGCTGCTTAAAGAGGGTGGCCGATTGTCTTCATTGCCGTCCGCACCAGGGAAAGGAATCGTGTCAGCAGCATCGTCACAGCCGATACAAGGAATTGCGGAAAACCCACAAAAGAGCACAAAAGACCACATGGGTCGCAAACGCCGCAACGAAACGATCATACAGACAAATAACCACCAGTCTTTCATATTGGCTATCAACTTTATCAGCTTACATGAGATTACCTCATAGAGTATGCTGGTTTTGTTCTGGCCGCCCCGGAGGATGCACGATGATCGCTCGCATACAGGAATTTGATTCTCCCATGCCGAGCCGAGTGATTGGGCAAGATGGTAAGCCCAACTTTGGGCGTTATTGCCATCCATTCCTCGAAGTTAATTTGGACACCGTGGCTTTGGCCCCTCCTATTCCCGGATTTCCAAAATCAGTGGCGTATGGCCGGTTTCGTTTGAAGGAATGGCAGCATTTCGCCATCATTACGCCGTCTATTTTTATAAGTTTCGCATTGGTTGACAGCAAGTTTGCGCAACTTGCGTGGTGCCAGGTGATTGATCGTCGAACCGGACGTAAACTTAATTATGAGCGTCGCGGAATTTATCCGGGGATGCACATTGCCCGTGAGCTATCCAACGATCGATCGATTCTTGAATTGCGCAATTTTTCCATTGTAATCGATAATCATCTGGGATCGGGTGGGCACACCATTCTTGTTGATATCAAAGGTGATAGCAAGCAACCCAATATTCGCGCTCAGCTTCGATGTGAGCATGATCTGAGCATTATCGAACCCATGGTGGTGGTACTTCCCGTGAGTGGCGGGCGGGCCATGTACTCGCACAAGGTCCCGCTTCCCGTGGCGGGATGGCTTTCGGTGGGCGAAGAAGAATTTGCGTTAAGCGCAGGCAATGGCATTGCGATTGTTGATATCCACAAAGCGCACTATCCGAGGCACACATGGTGGCATTGGGCGACGTGTGCTGGCTACGATAGCCATGGCCGTTTGCTTGCGCTTAATTTGACCCACAACGTGGTTGAAAACGATTTTGAGCACAATGAAAATGGCTTTTGGGAAAACGGTCGTTTGTTGCCTTTGGGACCCGCGCGGTTTGTTTTTGACGCGAAAGATCCTTTGGTCCCATGGCGTGTTCATACGTTGGATGGTGCAGTCGATTTAAGTTTTATTCCTGCCGGATTTCGTCATGAAAATGTGCGTACGGGTTTTGTGAATAGCAAATTCCATCAGTGTTACGGAACCTATTCGGGCATTGTGCGTACCGAGCATGATGTGATCCAACTTGAAAGTTTTTTTGGGCTTGCTGAGATCCATGATTCGAAGTGGTGATTTATTGTCGCTCATCCCGCCACATCGGCACGGTTAGGTCATGGGTACTGCGCCACGGATTGATATCTATGCCACCGCGTCTTGTAAAACACGCCATCACCGAAAGCATTTCGGGTTTGCAATAATCCATGATGTCGCAAAAAATGCGCTCAACGCATGCTTCATGAAATCCATGATGTTGCCTAAATCCGACAATATAACGCAAGAGCGACTCATGCGTGATCAAGGCACCTGTATATTGCACGATCACTGCGGCCCAATCGGGCTGACCGGTCACAGGACATAGGCTGCGTAACACGCGGCTGTGCAATGTCTCTTGGGCGCATTGCTGTGAATCAATACGAAGAATACGTCCATCGACCTTACCGCTTGGCGTGATGGTTGGCGATGCATCATCGATGCATATTCCGGGCAAACAGACGGGCGGCAATGCATCGATCACACGCACCTGGGGCTGCACGCCAAGCACTGGCGTGAGATCCTCGGTGATGCGTGAACACAATGCCGAATGCGATTCGACAACGACATTGTTTAAGCTGCCCAAATACAATTTAAGTGATTTGGATTCCACAAGCCTGGGTGAATGGGCGGGGACTTCAAGTTCGAGTATAGCAATTTGAGGACATCCACTCGGCGCAAGCCAGGAGACTTCATAAGCACGCCATAGATCACACCCGTAAAAAGATCGCCCATGATCGGTTCGTGCGATACCAAACAAGACCGATGGGTCGTAATGTTCAGGAATGGCAACTTTTTGCCCAAGAACTCCGCTAGGCACGCAAACGTTCCTGAAGTCGCTGCGCCGTGGTGGGGCCTGCAACGCTTGGCGGGACCACCACAAACATATCACCTTTGGGGGCCATGTTTTTCACAAGGGTTACCGCTGCGTCGAGGGATGCGTCGTTGTCTCCATCGATCTTATTCAGGCGGGCGTAATTCCAATTGGCGGTTTGCACGAGTTCTTGTTGGGCGTCGGGGCTGTCTGAAAAGCACAAGGCTGCGTTGTGATTTTTGAGGACGGCGTACACATCGTTTGAGAACCACGAAGGATGCTTAAACGCCATGCACACGCGAATTTTTCCTTGGTGTGCGGCAAGAAATTTTTCGAGACGGTCGACATCTTTACGAAAAAACGCGGGGAGTTGGTACACCACGGGCCCAGCACGTTTTTCGAGGGGCGCGACCAAGTTTAAGAAATACTGAACAAGCGGCTCAACATCTCGGAGTCGTTTTTCATGGGTGATGCGTCGCAATCCCGCAAAAGTGATGCGAAAGGATTTATCCGTTTGTGCTGCCCATTTTTCGATGACCTCAGGTCTTGGCCAGCGATAAAATGTTTGTTCAAGTTCTACGAAAGGGATGCTTTTGGCGTACACCGACAAAATAGACGATGACTGTACCGATGTGTCGTCGTAAAATGATCCAACCCAATGGGGATGCGCGAATCCGCTGGTGCCTGCATAGTATGTCATGATTTGCGCTCCTTGGGTTGTAGCAACGAGACCCTATCAGGCGCTTTTAACAGGTGAATGCGCTTGGGCGCAAACCTTTACGCTTCTAAAACCGCCCAACTCTCATATGCCGCATCAAGCTCATTTTGCACAACGTCACGTTCCATGGACAGGCGCATGCACTCGATGGGGTTGGTGGCGATGTCGGGCTCGCACAATGCAGCATCTATTTGTGCAATGCGGCGCTCGAGGGTTGGAATGGTCACTTCAAGGCTTTCCAATTGTTTTTTGCGTCTTGCTTCTTCACGTTGTGCTGCTTTGCGATCGAGACGATCTTGCCCAGCATCGGTGGTCGATTTTGCCGTCGATGTATTGGATTGTGGTGCTGTGTCTGCGGTGTTGCCTTTTTTCCACAAATAATCGTCGAAATTTCCTTCAAAAGGCGTGACGCGGTTTCCGGGTAATATTTCGAGGATTTTCGTGGCCACGCGATTGATAAAATAGCGGTCGTGACTGACCATCACGAGGGTGCCCGTATATTGGATCAGTGCATCTTCAAGGGCAGCTCTGCTTGGCAAATCCAAGTGATTGGTAGGTTCATCCAAAAGAAGCAGATTGGTGGGCTTAGCGAGCATTTTGGCCAATGCAAGTCGCGCTTTTTCTCCACCGCTTAAGACGCCGACTTTTTTCTGAACGACTTCTCCGGGAAACAAAAAAGCACCCAAAAGCGACCGCATTTCACGTTGAGTGGCTTCAGGAACTGCCGAAGCGAGCTCTTCTAAGATCGTTTTCTCAGGATCCATGGCTTGGGCTTGATGCTGTGCAAAATGATAGCCGTCGATGCCTGGTCCCATTTTACAAAAACCGGCGTCAGGTTTTTCTACACCGGCTAGCATTTTGAGCAGGGTTGATTTTCCTGCGCCGTTGGGTCCTACCAAGGCAAGCCGTTCATCACGGTAAATATTCAAATTAAGATCGCGGTAAATCACCAGATCGCCGTAGGCTTTGTCCACATGAGCGAGCGTACAAACGGTGAGTCCCGATCGTTTGGGCTGCGGAAAAGTAATGCGAAGTTGTGGGGTATGGGCAAGAGGCGCGATGGTCGTCGCTTCTGTTTCTTCCATTTCGCGTTGCAAACGTTCAATTTGTTTGACACGGCTTTGGGCTTGCCTTGCTTTGGATGCCTTGGCACCAAAACGATCGACAAAGCCTTGCAAATGTTCTTGGACACGCGTTCGTCCGGCAGCTTCGGCTTCGAGTTGCAGCCGCAAAGCTTCACGGCGTTCAAGATAATTGTCAAAATTGCCTGGGAACGTAAGAATACCGCTGGGGGTCAGTTCTGCGATGGCGGTGACAATGCGATTTAAAAAATAACGATCGTGGCTCACCACAACCCATGCGCCACGATATGCCAGCAAAAATTCTTCGAGCCACGCCACCGATTGTAAATCAAGGTGATTGTTGGGTTCATCGAGAAGCAAAATATCAGGTGCTGAAAGAAGAAGCCGTGCGAGCTGCGCACGCATTTGCCAGCCACCCGAAAACGTATCAAGGGTTGCACCAAACTGTGCTTCGGCAAAGGCCAGGCCTTTAAGAATATTTTCAGCACGCTTTTCAATGGATGCGCCGCCGAGCATCTCGATGCGATCCGTGGCGTCCTGCCACAGCACACTTGTGCGCTCGACATCAACGCCTGCCTCAAGCAGGTCATGCAGTCGATCGCGTTCTATTTCGAGCAGACGAATATGCTCTGCACCGCCCATCACATAGTCTTTAAGAACTTCGTCACCTTTGGTGTGATTTTCTTGGGCGAGGTAGCCTATCTTCCACCCCTCTTTGAGGGTGATGGCCCCCTCATCGGGCGTGGTTGCGCCCGCAACGATGGTCATCAGTGTGGTTTTGCCAGCGCCATTGGGCCCCACAAGACCCACATGGTCGCCTTTGTTGATGCGCCATTGGACGTTGCGAAAGAGGTCGGACCTGCCGAAGGCTTTGCTAATACCTGATAATTGCAACATGTCGGATAGGGCCATTACCAAGACCAATGGTCTGCGTCGAGGTGCGCTGTTTCATTATCTTGCAAATGAGAACTATTTGCATTTTAATCTAAGATAGGTTTGATATAATTTTAGAAAGGGAGAGGGGGATCTTTTCCATGATCGTTTGTTTGTGCAAATCGGTTTCCGATGGCGTTATTCGCGAGCATATCACGCGGGGTGCGTCGACGCTTGCATGCTTGGTGCGTTGTAGTGGTGCAGGTACGGGCGAACGTTGTGGTGCGTGCCATTGCGATTTGCGGCGTATGATCGCCGAATCGGGCGCCAATGAGTCGCAATCCGGTACGCAAAGTGATTCCCAGCACAACGCTGGTTGAGTCCATCTCATACTGTGCTATAACCGCCTCGCAAACCCTTATCTAAGTCCTATAAAGGAGTTCACAATGAGCGCCCATGTTACCAAGCCAGCACCCGATTTCAAAGCCGACGCCGTGATCAACGGTGAATTCAAGCAAGTGTCTCTTGCCGATTACAAAGGCAAGTACCTTGTTTTGTTTTTCTATCCTCTCGATTTTACATTCGTGTGCCCCACAGAAATCATTGCGTTTTCTGATCGCTTGAATGATTTCAAAGCCATCGGCACAGAAGTGGTCGCCGTGAGTGTTGATAGCAAGTACTCGCACCTTGCATGGCTCAATACACCACGAAGCCAAGGTGGCATCGAAGGCGTGAAATATCCTTTGGTGGCCGATCTCAACAAAAACATTGCCCGTGATTACGGCGTGCTGCTTGAAGGCGGCGTGGCTTTGCGCGGCTTGTTTGTGATCGATCCCCATGGAACCATTCGCTCCATGGTTGTCAATGATCTTCCTATCGGTCGTTCGGTGGATGAAACATTGCGCGTGGTGCAGGCTATCCAGTTCAATGACAAGCACGGCGAAGTATGCCCTGCCAACTGGCACGAAGGTTCTGACAGCATGAAGGCCGATCCCAAAGGCTCCAAAGAATACTTCCGCAAAGTAAACGGCTAAGAGATTTTTACCGTGTCTGTTGGACCGGACAAACTTGCAGCGCTCGCAAAACGCCTTGAAGCATTGGGCGTATGCGAAAACGATCTCGAAGAAAAATTTGTTCGTTCCTCAGGCCCCGGTGGCCAACATGTCAATCGCACTGCAAGCGCGGTGCAACTTCTTCATCGTCCCAGTGGTCTTGTGGTCAAAGCACAAACCGAACGTTCGCAGCAGCTCAATCGCTATTATGCGCGCAAGCGTTTGGCCGATCTTCTTGAAGCAAAGCAGCTTGGTCACGAAGCACCTGCTGCACAAAGAGCTGCAAAAAAAGCCAAACAAAAAGCGCGGCGGAAACGTCGGTCTCCCAGCAAACAACAATCCACGGAATGATTCATTTGATCTGCGCACATCTATGTGTGATCCTCTTGATGGGCTGCCGTGGGGAGATAAACATGGGCAGTGTACGGGATCACGCGTCATACGGCAATTTGGTTTTTCCTCATCATATTGCGATCCCAGAAGGCTTAACGCAGCATTCTTCGTTGTGGAGCAAGGCTGATCTGCAATTTGCCAATAAGATCATAGAAGGCAACGTTCATGTGAGCCGCGTAAATCAACCGCGTGAGGAGGGTTGGTCGGGTGGCGGCGTGGTCTTTTTGCCCGGCGTTGAGGCAAAAGATGTGGCGATGCGTTTTGCTTTGCATGATCGTCGCAATCAATGGCTTCCGCATATGTCAGGATCCCATGGACTTGGACAAAAAGATATTGATCCCGGTCCTGCTATCGCCCAAGTGACCCATGCCAAATATCGTATGGAGCCGTTGGGTTTTCTTTTGGGTAAAACCCATACGTGGTTGCACAATCATCTACCCGCTGCGCTGTCTGCGCCTTTGGCATGGGGATCATACACATACAATCAATTTGAATCAGAACGTTTGCTTCACAATGCCGATGGCCTTGTTGTGGGCTATTCGTTTGATTGGCGTTGCCCTACGGAAGCTGAGGAGAAAGCGCTTAAGGATGAAACGCTTGCAACCATCACCCTAAGTACGGATCTTTCGGCGAAATTTGCCCGTGAAAATGATGCATCGACCCGCGATCATCATCAAGAAGAAAAAGGATCTTTTGCCTGTCTTGATTGGAATCAAGGTTGTTTGGTGACGTATCACAATCTGACCCGCATGAAGGGTTGGAAAGAGTTTTCGACGAGTGCGTGGACTTATCTCGGGATCCCTCAATCGGTTTATTGGATGGGTTGGCGTGGTGCTGAATACTACTATCGGGTCACACTTGAGGGAATTAAGAGCGAAATGAATCGTGGACTTACGCCCGCTGAAAAAAGAAGTGCCGAAGACCACCTGAAAGAACTCTTGGCAACACCCCATGTTCAATTGGGGCCGCAAGAAACAAATTAACAAGCGCGTTGAGTCGACCCCCTACACTCTGCTACAGTGTTTGTTATGGTGGACACCAAAGAAACCAAGCCTCTTGGTAGTCAGCGTCACCTCTTCGATATCCCCCGCAGCATTTCATACTTCAACGGCGCTTATATGGCGCCATTGTTGAAGTGTGCACGCCGTGCTGGACAAGATGGTGTGACGCGCAAAAGCGCACCTTGGTGCGTGCAATCTTCAGACTTCTTTGAAGACAGTGAAATTGTGCGTTCGCTGTTTGCACAGATCATTGCTGCAAAACCCGACGATGTCGCGATCATTCCATCGGTAAGCTATGGCATGGAACTGGCGGCATCCAATCTGAGGGTGAAACCTGGTCAACGGATTTTGGTGCTTGCGGGCCAATTTCCGTCCAATGTTTATCCGTGGCAACGCAAAGCCAAGGAGAGTCAAGCACGTTTGGATACGATCAATCGTAAAGATGGCGAAAGTTGGACCGATGCCATCGTGCGTGCGCTTGATGCCCAAGTTGCCATTGTTGCCATTTCTGAAGTGCATGAAATCGATGGCTCGCTTGTTGATCTTGCGCGCGTGTCGTTGGCATGCAAGGCCGTCAAAGCGGCTCTGGTGCTTGATTTAACCCATTCGGTGGGTGTGCGAAGTGTGGACCTTCGGTCGATCGATGCCGATGCTGTTGTTGTGTCGGGATATACATGGCTGCTTGGGCCCCATGGTCAGGCCTACGTGGTTGTCCCCGAAAGGCATCACACGTGGCGTCCGATCGAATGCCATTGGATGGCGAGGCAGGGAAGCGAAGATTTTGTGCGTCTTGCCACATACAGCGATGTCTACCGTGTAGGCGCACGACGTTTCGATTATGGAGGTCTGGCCAATTTTATTTTGATGCCGATGGCCCGTGAAGCGCTCTCCCAGATCCTTGCATGGGGGCCTGAGCGTATTGAACGCGCGATTGCACCGCGTGGGCACATGGTTCGCACGATTCTTGCCGATGCAGGATTAAGAGTGGAGTCCTCAGCTACTTCCGCAAGCCACCTGATCGGTGCACGCGGGGCGGGGGATGCTTCTTCCTTGTGTGAGCATTTGGCATCCAAACAAATTTTTACGAGCGTCATAGGCGATGTGCTTCGTGTTTCAGTGTATTTAAACAACGACAACGAAGATATCTCACGCCTAGGACAGGCGCTTCATGCAAAACAAGTTGGATGCGTAAAATCTAGTCAAAGAGTCGCCTGATAAGCGATATGACCGACAGCCTCATCGGCTTCGATGGGTCTTCTGTCAAACGCACATGCGCTCCAGGTGCAATGTAATCCGGGAATGGCTTCAATACCTTGTCTACGAATCGCGTGTTCAGGGTGTCTCAGGCCCGGCGGATGTTCGCCATGTTGCTGTGCTTCAAACGCAAATTCGGGTTGTGCAACACGAAACAATGCGTGCTCAGCCTGTAGTCGAGCACGATTGGCGTCATTGCTTGTGGATTGACTGCAAAATGCATCAAGGTGGCCCAATATCGTTTGTAGATCGTCTGGGTTTGGACCACGCGCGCGCGCATACATGACTTCATCAAATCGTCCAACCCAACTCATATGAATATAAGACCTTAGTGGTTCGTCTGCGGTTTTTGGCATGATTTCAAGAGCAAACTGATGGCCATGGCCTCGCTCACTAGGGCTGTCAAAACCGATGCGTACAAAAATGGGTCGTGCAAGTTCTGCATGCGCCATGGAAGCTGTCCAGACCTGCAAACTTTCAACACCATGCCCATGCGTGACTGTTCCGAAAGATAAAGCGGATTGGTCAAGCATCATTTCATTGGCACGGCCCTGTGTGGCGTGTCGCTCCCAAGCATTATGGGCTGCAACAAATTCCTCGGCGTGTGCGGCACCCAAGCACGCAATACCGACGTTGTTTGCTGTTTGACCGCAGGAATCATTGGCGTGTTCTTGCAGGTGAGCGACGATCTCGCCGCCGTCAATACTTCGTAGCATATCCTGGAGCATGGCTTCTCGAAGGGTGCATGGCGGTGCTCGCTCAGGTAGGGGCCCCTGAAATGCAGTCACGAATGTCTCGTGGGCATATGTCACATGTGCACGTTTTTTACTGCGTGGAAAAAATTCATCGGGCATCATCATGATCATTTCGGAAGCATTTCTTAACGCCTCTCGGGTATCGGCACTCCATATCGGATTTGCACTATCGACGGTTCTTCTCTCCGCAAATGCTTCTTCAATGGTGTCGTTGAGTTTAATTTCTGCAAGCTGATGCCGTGTTGCAGCGATAAATACGCCGGCACTCTCAGATGTCGCCCCTGCTTGGATATATGCAGAAAGCAATCTTGCGTCCGCAAGATCAACGGCAGGATCACGCCACGTTTGGAGCACTGATTGCTGTGGAGCAGCGCCTGCAGCTCTAGGAAGCTGGGGCACAGCAGGTATTGCGATTGTTACAGGTTTCGGGAGTGGGATCGCACCACGGATAGCCGACCCCGGCGACTGTGGCTGTTGGGCATGCATCCCGGTATGAGGAGCAGTGCCTGCCATGCGATCAACGACATGTCCCGACGAAGGAGAGCCCGGGAGCGGCAGTGACCTGTCGGCATCCAGCACCTCCAATGAACTCGCACTCGTCCGTCTTCCCACACTTCCCGGAGCATCACCCATAAGATTAGTTTACGAGTGTATTTTTATTTGTCAAACACGGTCGAAATGTATGCCAATGTACGGTTGACGAAGTAGGGCAATGCGTGGACAATAAAGACGTATCATCATGCCTATTTCAAAACTTGCTAGCAAAGAGTGCCGCTTCATTCCCATTCCTGCTGAAGGGGCGGACAGCGGATTAAGTGTTGGGTCACTGCCTATCAGCGGAGCAAATCGATCTGCTTCTATGACGCCGGGTGCCTTGGGCGGTTTGGATTCTTCATTTTCTCGTATACCCAATACGCCGGCGAGTACATTTGTTCGTGAATTGATGATTTTGGGTCCTGTGATGCCAGGCAAAGACAATGCGCTTGGCCAAGTGATGTTTGAAATTAATAAAGCATTGCAAGCCTGTGACGATCCCATATCCGAGTCAGATCCCACTGTGCATCAAAATTTGTTTACGGACGCCAGAGCATGTGCCGTGCTGGTTTGTCGTGCACAAAAAGCCATTGAGATCGCATGCCATCAAGCAACGAATGTGCCTCTGCAACCTGTTGTAATACCCGACGTTCTTACGCCTGAGTTATTTCAAACCATGCGTACGTATGTGACCGCAGCGGCATTGGGACGTTTGGGGCATTTGTGTGCGCGACATGATCTGCACGACGAAACATTCTCTTCTTATGTGACAAGCCTTGATCGTCAGGTGCTGCAATCGGCAGTGAATATGGCGTATCTGGCAGGGGAAAATCTTCAACCCCTGCGATTGATGTTCCAATTGGCGTCGATGGATGCTGAAGGATCTCCGGATCTTGTGTTGCAAGTGCTCCGTTTATTGCGTGAGAATCCGTACGCCACTGATGAAATGGCTGATCTGCAACATCTTGCATTGTTTGCGGGTGTTCTCGCTGTGCTGCATGACCACGTATCACGCGGCGAAGGAATTGCTTGGTTGGTTGGCGAGGGCCTCTATAAAGCAGATTTCGGAACGTTTGTGATGAATTTGATCAAAGAAGGTGCGCTTGAAAATCTATTTGTGCCTGACCAGCCAAATAATCTCTGGTGGAAGGCTGCGCGAACGCTTATCGGCTCAGTATGCAAAATGTTAGGCCTTGCCTATGATCATGATGTCTATACACTTGGCAGCCAACTTGAAGATGTCGCGCAAAAAGTGGCTGAATCCATAGCTCGTCGTGCTGGAAAATAGCACTCTTAGGGGAATGCTTGCGCATCGGTAAGCCTCTTTTTCACAAAAAATTTGTCGGGTAAACATTCAGACCCACCCTTGTTTCCTGGTATACAGGTGCATTACATGCCGACTTAAATTTTTTTCACATTGCCGAAATGCGCGCAGGCTGTAATGATGGAAGTAGCAATGAGTCGATCTCCTCTCCTCAATAAGCGACAAGTCCTGGAACGGTTGCTGGATGCCGGTATGGTTCTGGTGGCCCTTGACGCTCGCCATGCGGATGTCGAGGTGCCATCGCAATACCGTGGTGACATGCAGTTGCGCCTCAATCTTTCCTATCGGTTTGAGCTTCCCATGAAGCTTACCGACAGTGGCATTGAAGCGTCGCTAACGTTCGACGGTCTGCCGTTCTCGTGCAATCTGCCCTGGGATGCTATTTTTCTGATGGTTTCCCATACAACAGGGCAGCCTGTTTTGTTTCGGGAAGATGTTCCTCAGGAAATTGCCAGTGCCCATCTTCCCGGTTTGCCCGATCCTGATGCGCCTGATCTCTCACCACGCAGGCCGAAGTTGCGCCTGATTGCCGAGGAGGCTCCCGCAGAGCCTGAGCCTGAACCGTCGACGGATGTGAGCGACGCTGCGCCGTTGCCCGCCCCTCAGACTCCCCCCCCTTCACCCCCTCCCACGTCAGGTAAACGACGTGGACATTTACGTGTGGTGAAATAAACGCACGATTGTTTAAGGAGAAATCCGTGACCGATAATGCTTACTGGCGTGCTTCTTTGTTTGTGCCGGAACACATGGCTGAAGATGTGAGTGCTTTGATCGCGGCCGAGTGCTCATTGGGCGTCGCTATCGAGGACAAAGATACTGTCGTGCCTGGTGAAAAAGGGCGTACCGATGGCATGGCCCGTGTTACTTTTACCAGCGATCGCGCCCCTGATTATTGGCGTCTTGATGTACAAGCGCGGCTCGCCGACATGGGCGTGCAGATGGATGGCGGCGTACTTACGGTTGAGCAGCAAGAAGGCGACGATTGGGCGCATGCATGGAAAAAATATTTCCGCCCTTTGACACTCTCCTCACGTTGTCATGTGACACCCTCGTGGTGTGAGTCGCCTGTGATGCTGCGCGGTGCAGTAAATTTACTGCTGGACCCGGGCATGGCATTTGGCACAGGACAACATGAAACAACCCGTTTGTGCACAGCGTTTATCGATGAATTGTGTCGTGATCATAAGCCCCATCGTGTTCTTGATGTGGGATGCGGTACAGGCATTTTGGCGATGTTTGCCAAAGGTCTTGGTTGTGAAATTGTGGTGGGAATCGACAATGATCACCAGGCTGTCACCGCAAGCAAAGAGAATGCAGGACAAAACAATCTGCTGATTGACTGGCGTTTGCTTGATCCCATGGGTGACCCCAATGGATTTGTGGCGCTTGGCAAATTTGATCTCATTGTGGCCAACGTGCTTGCTGAACCTCTCATCATGATGTCACCGCTGCTGTTGAATGCAGTCGGCGAGGGTGGCCATATTGTTTTAAGTGGTATTTTAGCCTCACAGGCCGAAGATGTCGCCAAGGCGTATATTGGGGCATCCCAAAATCGCGGTCGGCATCTCACCGAGCGTGAGCGGCGCCGTGATGGTGATTGGGTCGCACTTCATTTTGTTGATTATCCATAAGAACTAGTCAGCCACGTCCTGTGCTCAAAATCTTTGAAATGATATTTTCGGCGTTATGCTTAGTCTATCGTTGCACCACGTTTATACGCCTTTGCAGTGCTTCTCGTTTCATGCGGTTCCCCGAGCCATATTAATTATCAAGATCCTTGTCAGACCGCATCGTGCGTGGCCCTTGATGCCGGCTTAGGTGGCATTCGGGGACGTTTGTGTGGTGCCCGTGGTTATGCGCTGTCTTATGCCGAAGTATGGTTCACACAGACGACCGGCAGCGAAATTCGAACACTGGCCGACATAGAAGGGCGTTTTGAGCTTGTGGGGCTGCCTGAGGGTTCTCAGAGCATCTCAGCACAGCGTGGTCCTTTCCATACAGAGTTTTCTGTCGATGTGGTGGCGGGGGTTGTGCGTGAGCTTCCTGATGCCTTGTGTACGCCCGCGCCGCGCATTGCGGTGGTGACAGGACTCTATGATCACGTCGAGGATGTACTCGGCACCTTAGGGTTTCGTGTGAAGCGCATCTACCGCCAAGATTCGATAGAAGAACGTGACCCAGCGGGTAGCGTGGATCTGATCGACGGTCGTTTTGTGGGCAATTCAGGCGATTTGGGTTTGGCATCGCGCTATTGGCTGCGTGTGTTTCTGACCGATCCGCAAAGGCTTGCCCGTTACGATATGCTGTTTCTTAATTGCGGCCTTGATGATCACGACATCGCCGAGCACACCACGGATTTATCCAACGCAATTTCAAATCTCAAAGATTTTATAGCCCAGGGCGGTTCTTTGTATGTGTCCGATTGGGCGGCTGATTTGATCAGGCAAGCCTTTCCGTCGCAAATTGCTTTTCGTGGCGATCCTACCCTCTTTGGGAGTTCACGTGTGGGGCGATCCGACCTCCAAATCGATGCGGACATCCACGATCCTGTGCTTCGTGAACGGCTTGGTACGTTGTCGCTTCCTATTGCCATGCGTCTTGATGAATGGTCGATGATGTTACCTGTGGAGGTTCAGCCCGTCACACTGCGGGTGATGGTGACAGGCGATGGGACAGGGGTTCGTCCTGAAACCTGTGGCCAAGCGAGTGGGTGTGAAACCTATCGCGATCACGTGCCTTTGACGGTTCAATTTTCCTACGGCCTTGGCCAGGTTATTTATACAAGTGCCCACGTGGATGAGCATGCGGACCCCGTTTTGGAAGAACTCCTGCGGATTTTGGTGTTTCGGATGTAATCCGTTTGACGCCAGTCCTTGACCTTTTGCGAAAAATCGTCGAAAACCCCGGCCCTAACGTGAGGTAGAACCATGGCGAATCGCTGTCAGGTGACCGGTAAAGGCCCCATGGTGGGCAACAAAGTTTCCCACTCGAATGTAAAGACCCGCAAACGCGTTCTTCCAAATTTGACGTTTCAGCGATTTTGGATCCCTGCTGAAAAGCGTTGGGTGCGTTTGAAGGTAAGCGCACGTGCCAAGCGCATTATTTCCCGTGTTGGCATTGAGCAAGTGATTGCTGATATGCGCAAAAACGGCACCTTGTAGTCGAGACGGCCGACCAGTCGTTTTCAACTCTTTTTCATCCCGACATCGTTCGGGTTACGGTTTCGTATGTCCAAAACAAATTCAATTATCGAACTGCTTAACGACGTCCTTACCGCAGAATTAACTGCCATCAATCAGTATTTTCTTCATGCCGAGCTGTGTGCGCATTGGGGCTACGGCAAGCTTGCCAAGGTTGTGAAAAAGCAATCCATCGATGAAATGAAACATGCTCACAGCCTCATCGAGCGTATTTTGCACCTCGACGGTTTGCCTAATGTGCAGCGCATGGGGAAAGTGCGTGTGGGTGAAACCGTGGGCGAACAATTCACTCTGGACTTCGCTTTGGAGCAAGAAGCAGTGGTTCGTTTGAATGCGGGCATCGCAGTATGCATCGCCGAAGGCGATCATGGAAGCCGCGTCTTGTTAGAATCTATTTTAACATCCGAAGAAGCGCACATCGATTGGCTCGACGCCCAGAACAAAGCGCTTTCGCAAGTGGGTGAACAAGCGTATCTCGCGCAGATGGTTTCGATTGATTAAATCGGTGATTTTACACGCCCGCGGGATGATTAACCGTCCACAATAGATCTTTAGGCAGCCACTGTGCAAACACGTTTTCAGGAAGCGCACGGCTGCACAGAAATCCTTGAAATACGTCGCATCCATAACCACGTACGTGCTCAAGTTGCGCTGTGCTTTCCACGCCTTCGGCAATCACATTGAGATTTAAATGGTGTCCAAGTTGAACCATGGATTGGCAAATGGCGCTTACCTGCGCATTGGTTGTGATTTCTGCAACAAAGGAGCGATCTATTTTGAGGGCATCCAGCGGAATATCTTTCAAATAACGCAATGAAGAATAGCCAATGCCGAAGTCGTCGATGGATAAATGCACGCCGACTTCTTTGAGCGCATGAAACACCTGGATCGCATGTTCAACATTTTCAAGAAGGCAGCTCTCTGTTAGCTCAAGCTCCAACTGATGGGGCTGTAAACCGTAGGTACGGATTGCTGTATCCACCATTTGTACAAAATTGGGTGAGCAAAACTGCTGCGCAGAAATATTCACTGCGATCTGATCCAGCATGATCCCGGATGCATGCCAACGCTTCAATTGTAGACACGCATCGTGAATGGTCCATTCTCCAAGGGCAGTGATAAGACCTTCCTCTTCGAGGACTGGAATAAATGCATCGGGTTCCAAAATACCGTGGATGGGATGGTTCCATCGTGTAAGTGCTTCGCACCCGACGACACGCCCCGTTTTAAGATCTACTTTGGGTTGATAAAAGTTCACATACTCTTGGCGGTCGATAGCGCCAAGCAATTCGTTGATCCGGCGGTAATTGTGTGATGCTTCTATTTGCACTGTACGGGTGTATCTATGGGCCGCTGCATGTTGATTGCTTGCTTTGGCCCACCGAAGTGCCGTTTCTGACGCTTGAATAAGCCCGTCGCTGGTGTTGGCATCCTCCGGAAATAATGCAAGTCCAGCGCTTGCAGAAATAAAAACATCATGGGGTCCGATGCGGACAGGATGCTGGATAAGGGCCAATAGTTTTGTCGCCAAGCTTTCGATATCATGCGTGAGGTTTGTGAATGCGATGGTAAATCGGTCATCACCCAAAGATGCAAAAATGGCATTGGATGGTAGATGCTTTCGAAATATTTCTTCGGTATGGAGGACAATCTGTTCCGATGTCCCAGGGCCAAAGGTGTCATTCATCTCACTGATATGATCAATGCAAAACATAAGAAGTGCGATATGCTCATTATTATTAAGGCGCGATGACTCGAGTCGCTGTGTGAGATCTTGATGGAATATAGAATAATCCAAAGTAACGCTCCCTTGCCGAACCTGACCGTCTGCCCAGTGTATCACGAACACGATGTGGTCTTTTGCTTACATCACGTTTTTGGTGCTTCGGGCTAGATTTTTAGGCCATCAAAGGAGTAGAGGCCCAATGGGATATCGATGGTATGATAGGTCAAACAAGGGGCGAATGGGCGGTGGGCCGTATTTTCTCATGTCTCATGGTGCTGATTTTTACGGCCTTTGTCGGGTGCCGTGGACAGTCGGGATCTGAGTTTTTTCCGCAGGAAGACGCGGGTTCACGTCATATCGTGGTCGATTTGGCAGCACCTACCGATGGGGTTGTTGAAGCCGAGGTTGTTGCCGCAGAACCCATCTGCCCAGAAGCCTATCGTATCATTCGTGGAACGACGCGGGACGACCGTTTAATTGGAACCGAAGGCAACGATTGCATTCTTGCTTTTGACGGGGATGATTTTGTGAACGCGGCAGGTGGCGATGACATTGTTTATGGTGGTCCCGGCAATGACATATTGATCGGTGGTTCGGGTGATGACCGTCTCTACGGTGATTTGGGTAACGATACGTTGGCGGGTGGCGCGGGTCGTGATTTGCTTATGGGTGATGAAGGCGACGATCGTTTGTCGGGCGGAATTGGGCACGATAAGCTATTTCCCGGGGGCGGCAATGATATTATCGCAGGGCTTGAGTATACGGATGTTTTAGAGAAGGGGGGTGGGACGAACATCGTTGTTGATAAACTGGGAGCGTCTTTTGTCGCGGATCCATTATCCGTACCCGATGAACCCAATGCGCCTAACCCTGAATTGAATAAGTCACCCAAAACCGTGCAGCGCGCCGCGCCCGTGAAGAAACACAAAGCACCTCCACGCCACAACAATGATGATATCTTCAATTCGTATCAAGAAGAGAAATCAGCACCCAGTTATGATTTGAATCAAAAAGAAAAAGGGTTGTAATTTCTATCGGTGCGACTTTTTACGATAATCGTGGTTGCTCTGATGAACCACGCGGATACGACGGCTGTCGTGTTTTGAAACAACAGTTGCGTTGCGCTTCTGTCGCGCTTTTGCACGCAGGAACCCGCGTTTTTCGCATTGATCGTCCAATACATCCGCCGAAATTCCTGGTGTGAGGCATGTCGGTGAACACAATGTGTATTTTGGCATAGAACCCTTTAGTGTGGTTGTCCCCCACCAATTCACCAAACCAAGGATGATGGGTAAATTCCAAAGATTGAATCGTTTGTTTTGAGCAAGATCCACATGATGGGGTGGAATAGATCCCACAGCCATCCATGCATGACCGCGGTTGACATGCACAAAATGTGCGTCAGCAAAGGGGTCTGCCGGGTTTGATTCCACATACGTATAAACCAAACGTTCACCGTGTTGACATGTGCCATGTGCATCGGGTGCGTGCGCTGCGTGAAGCGTTTTAAGATCTTGATGGAGTATTTTGCAATTACCGGCGACACTTTGTGCACTGAGCCCGAAATCGCCGTTTGCGCGTGTGGAATAGAACGGGGATCCTGTGGCGACCGAATAGCAGTTGGTGATCCCAGTGCTATTGCGATGCCACGTCTGACGAAGTGCATCTTGCTTCATCGTATATGCTTGGGCAGTTCCGAAGGGATCCTGAATTTCTAAGACACCACTTGGCGTAACATATGCATTGTAAAAAGATAATTTGATCGGTCGACAATTTCCGTATGTGTCCAATGCGGTCCCTGTCATGGATCCATAGGGTCGGCATCCCTGACCCACTGCAGACTGCACCGCAAGCATTGCTGTGCCAAATTGAAATATGGTTTGCACGATGCTGCGTTCGTGGGGGATTGAGCTCATGAGAGCGATATATACGTATGTCGTAGCGATTATTCTACGCCTATTCAGTGACGATCCTTCAGATCAATCGCAAATCAATTTATCACACAACGCGCCGCGCAGTGCCCCGATAACCAAACAACAGCATATTTTAGGGGGATAATATGTCGGCAGTGCAAAGGTTTTCTGAAAAATTGTGTTCTGAGAGGCCACCGGAATATTCGGCACAAGCAGTGGTTCCGGTCCAACACATGACACTCGACAACCCTACGTGTACTTTTATAGCGGGCGAACGAAAATTTTCTCTGAATATCGCAGCATTGAAGGCCTATGAGCCTCATGTGAAATTGCCAGCACCTCAGAGCGGCGCTCCGACCCATGTGACGATTGATTTGGGAAGTCACACGACGAAGCATGCCCAGGATTCTTTAAAATCATGGGTTTTGTCCGGGCGATTACTGGTGGCCGATGAGAACAATTTGGGCGAGTATTTGAGCCTTGCAACATCATTGGGTTTTACCGAGTATGGGCGACGTATTCGTGTTTTGCAGGCAATCAATACCCACGGTGTATCCGGTGAAAAATATTATGTTTTGAAGAAAACGTGGTACCACGAATCTTTCTTACCTTATATGCGTGAAGCAGACCGCAGTGCGCTGCCACCCTTACCCGAATCCCCGGACGAAAGAAGCCACAGTGTTTGTCTTCCAAAGCAAGCCTTGGTTGAGTTGTACAAGGATTCTGGAAAAATATTGTCTGCTGGCGACAATGCGAAGTGGAAATGGAACCAGTCGTACGATGGAAGGGCTATGAATGTGAAGGATTCGAGCTCTGTTGTTCCCAGAAACGAAGGTGTTTGTTCTATCATGTAAGTGAGATGTCATCGCGGGAGATGAAATGTGAAGTGCTCCAATGCACGCAGCGCACCCGCTTCATCCAATGTGAGAGGTATGCCGTCACCGGGAAACGTTTCGTAATCGGCTGCCCATGGCATCACCGCTTCAATCATACCGTCACCCAAACGAACTTTCGGTAAAATAATCGGGATGCTGGGCGAAGGGGGTTCTAGGCTTCCTGACGCAATATATTGAATATTGGCCAACGTGGGAGGCGGTAAAAAAATATCGCCATGTTCATGGGCTTGTATTGCAGCGTTGGGTGTCCACCATGTGAGCGATGTTGATTCAATTTCGCAGGCTTTTGGGATTTGGCCTTCTGGCATCCATGTGAGAAAAAATCGGGTATCGAAACGTTTGGGTTCTGCAGAAGGCGTAAGCCATCTGGCCCATGGTTGTAACGCACCTGGTGTGATTGTAAGCCCAGTTTCTTCAAACACTTCACGGCACGCTGCACGTGCATGAATTGCGTCAAAGCCTTGAGGCCAATCGTGGGGTGGATGCCATCCATCATTTGGGGTTGAATCGATCTCATCGACGCGTCCCCCAGGAAAGACATGGGCCCCCCCCAAGAAAGCCATGTTGTTGTGACGCTGTTGCAAAAGGATCTCGATGTCAGCATCAGAGGACTTTTGTACAATCAACACGGTTGCAGCATCGCGGATATTAGCCACGAAATGCCTTGCCGCTGCGGGCATGATCTTTGAGAATTTGTGCAGGCTCAAAACGCTCACCATGGCGCTCTGCGTACGTTTCAAGCTTTCTTACAATTTCAACGGCGGTGGTACGATCCACAAACGAGAAAGGCCCCCCTGTAAATGGCGGGAAGCCTAAGCCGAAGATGGCACCGATATCGCCGTCACGTGGGCTCTTGAGAATTCCTTCTTGCAAACAC
Organism: Bdellovibrionales bacterium; assembly: GCA_005801425.1. GTDB lineage: Bacteria > Myxococcota > XYA12-FULL-58-9 > XYA12-FULL-58-9 > SYDY01 > SYDY01. Next base: position 28,389 of record SYDY01000016.1, read on the forward strand.
AAGGCTGCTTCGTTGATCATTTGAAGCGCAAGACGCCATTGAATATCGTTTTGTGCAACAGCATTTTTGTCGGGTTTGATGCCGAGAAGCCCGTATATGGTGGCGTCCACACCACCTTTTTTACCGTTTTCGTAGGTGTAAAACCCTTTGCAATTTTTACGGCCCTTGCGGGTGTCGTCCTGGACGGTTTCAAGGGCTTGGGGCGGACGCATGCGTTGCCCAAAGGCTTCTTGCATGATGCTTGCGACTTTGGCGCCAACATCGATACCTACTTCGTCGAGCAATGTCAGGGGCCCCACAGGGAAACCAAAGTCCATCATGGCTGAATCGATCACGTCAATGGGCGCGCCTTCGCTGAGCACCCAAGCAGCCTCATTCATGTACGGCGCGAGAATGCGGCTCGTGTAAAAGCCTGTGCCGTCTCGCACGACGATCACGGTTTTGCCTTGGGCTTTGCCTAGCTTGACACATGCGGCCGTCACCCACGGCGCGGTGTCGTTGGTGGTGATGATTTCAAGCAACGGCATTTTTTCCACAGGGGAGAAATAATGCATGCCAATGACACGTGTGGGATCAATGGCACCTTCGGCAATTTTGGTGAGTGGCAACGATGACGTATTGCTTGCGAAGATGATTTTGTCATTGCCCTTGGTTTGAACTTCGCGCAGCATTTTGCGCTTAAGATCGAGATCTTCAAACACAGCTTCAATCACCACATCAATATTTTCAAATCCTGACATCGTGGTTGTGCCGGTGAGCTGCTGCATAAGGCGATTGCCATCGGCAAGACTTCGCTTGCGACGTGTGACATCTTTGTCCACAAGTTTTTGTACATAGCGGATCCCACGACCCACGCCCGCATCGTCCATTTCGTGGATGCGAACAGGAATACCGGCTTTCATGACCGACATGGCGGCAATACCACCGCCCATAAGTCCTCCACCGAGCACGCCGATACGATGGGTCTCGCGCGGTTGTACGGTGGGATCTTCAACGCCGGTATCTTTTTTGAGGGCTTGCGTTGCATGGTAGATCGAACGAAGCGCTTTGGATTCATGGGAGATGGCCAGTTGCCCAAAACGATCCGCTTCGGCAGCATATCCCGCTTCAATGCCTTCCATGATCCCCATGCGGATCACATCAAGTGCACGCTCAGGCGCAGGATATTTGCCGTGCGTTTTGGCAAGAAGCATGTCCCGTGATTTTTTGAAAAGGATGCGCAGACCCAGAGGATTTTCTTCGAGTGCGAGAGTTTGCAGACTTTCCGTATTTGCACAGCTTTTAAGTCGTGCAATACCTCTTGGTGCAGTCGCTCCTTGCCCACGGGCAGCACGCAACGCACGTTCTTTGGCGACCTGAAGCAAAATAGTTTGGGGAACCACTTCATCGGCAAGACCCAATTTGCGCGCTTTGCTTGCACGAATTTGTTTGCCAGTGAGGATCATGTCGATGGCATTGGCGATGCCGATCAAGCGCGGCAAGCGTTGTGTGCCGCCCGCACCGGGAATAAGCCCCAATTGCACTTCTGGAAGTCCCAGCACTGTTTTTGGTGAGTCGCTTATCACACGCTCGCTGCATGCAAGTGCCAGTTCAAGCCCACCGCCAAGCGCTGGTCCATGGATCGCTGCGATCACAGGTTTGCCTTTGTGCGTGTGCAAACGCTCCATGCGCGCAAAAACATTTTGAAGTTCGCGGCACATGGCGGTGGCTTCGCTTGCCTGTTGTACTGTGTCGATGACGTCGATGTCGGCGCCTGCAATAAAGCTGTCGGGTTTGCCTGAAATAATCACCACTGCGCGTACAGCAGCGTCGGTTTCGATTTGATTCACGATATCAGCGATGCCTTCGCCCAATTCAGGAAACAGCGTATTCATGCGCCGTCCAGCGGCATCAAGCGTGAGAACACCTACGCCGTTTTCATCGATCTCAAACGTGAAATGTTTGCTGGTTTTCATGATTTTTTCCCCGTGCCCTTGATCGTTGCATTTTGTAGGGGCGGTTCGTGAACCGCCCTCTAACGTTCAATAATTAACGCTGCCCCTAAACCACCTGCAGCACATTGGGTGCACATGGCAATGCCGCCACCCCGACGTGAAAGTTCATGGGCCATGGTCAATGCTTGGCGCGCACCTGTGGCCGCGAAGGGGTGTCCAATGGCGATGGACCCGCCGTAAATATTCAATTTTTCCATGGGCACGTCGCCAACGGCCGATGCAAGCCCAGCATAGGCTTTGCAAAACTCAGCATTGCGTAAACCGACGATATTGGAGAGCACCTGCGCTGCGAATGCTTCGTGCATGTCGAATAGATCGATATTATCCAAAACAAGGCCCGCATGTTCCAATGCTTTTGGGATCGCAAGAACGGGGGCTTGGAGCAATTGGAAATTGGGATCGATGCCCGCAAATCCCCAGGATTTGACGTAAGCAAGTGGTGTGTATCCGTGAGCTTTTGCCGTTTCTTCGGCCATCAAAATTACGCACGATGCGCCATCGGTGAGTGGTGAACTGTTGCCTGCAGTGATGGTGCCATGTTTGCGATCAAAAACAGGCTTAAGACCTGCCAACTTTTCCAATGAAGTATCTGAGCGAACGATGCCATCGCGTGCAGTTGATGTGTCGAATTTGGGAGGAACTTGGAATGACATCACTTCGTTGGTGAAGATCCCTTTTTCCCATGCTGCTGCTGCATTCTGATGCGATGCAAGCGCCAAACGATCTTGATCGTCGCGTGCAATACCGTTGAGCTTGGCCATGACTTCCGCCGATTCACCCATGCTCAGGCCCGTGAAGGCCTCTTTAAGTGCAGGGGGGACAGGCATAAAATCTGACGGGCGCAATTTGGCGAATGCTTTGATCTTTTGAGCAGTGGATCGGGCCGCATTGGCGGCCATGAGTACATCCACCATGCCATCGCTAAAGCTGATGGGTGGACGTGACAACGATTCGGCACCGCCGCACAAAACGACGTTGGCGTCGCCGGTCATGATCGCCATGGCACCATCTACAATCGCTTGGGTGCTGGTGGCGCATGCACGACTTACAGAATAGGCGTCGATACTGTGAGGAAGTCCGCAGCCGAGCACGATCTCGCGCGCAATATTGGGTGCTTCCATGTTGGGAACGACCTGACCATAAATAATGCGATCGATTCCCACCGCTGTGAGATTGGTGCGTGCAATAAGCTCGCTGATCAATGGCTTGGCGATTTGCAGTGCGGACAACGAACGAAATACGGTGCCAGATTTTACAAACGGCGTTCGCAAACCGCCGACAATGGCAACGCGTCGACCAACGGTATTTTGTTTGGATCGTGCCATGTCCCCATCACTCCATCGTTGTAGGATAGGTCAATGGCTCTAACGCCTTGTGTAGGTGGCGTCAATGGGAAGGTTACTTCTCCATCTCCAACACCTGTCCCAAGAAAGTGCGTGGTCCTTGTCGTACGATCGACCAAGCGACAAGCATCGCAAACACACCGAGTGAAATCCACGCGCCGATGCTCACGTGTTCATGATGGCCATGGGGTGGAACGGCGTGTGACACGTTTTCGAATATGATGTTGATAGCGTAACCGATCACTGTGGCACCGATGCCCACCGCGCTTCCAAAAAATATCGCAGTTTTACGCCCATGCAATTGCTGCAAGACGCCAAATGTACTGATGTTTGTGGCGGGGCCTGTGAGCAAAAATGCAATGGCAGCGCCAGGCGAAATACCTTCTGCAATAAACACGGCAACAAGGGGTGTTGCACCCACTGCGCATACGTAAACAGGAATGCCGATCAACGCAAACATGGGCACCTCGGCCCATGATGGAATGAATTTCATCCATCCCAATTGCAACAAAGGTTCGGCCAACGTTGCGAGCACAAGACCTGCGATCACCCATGGCGCGGTGTGATCCACCATATCTGTTGTTGCTGTTTTGAAGGCAAGACGCCACCGGCTGATTGTTTTTGGTGTTTCTTTGGCATGACAGCATGACGGCTCAGGGGTTGTTGCGATGGATTGGGTACGACCGCCAACGAGTACGCCCACAAAAAATGCAATGGCAGCGGCGGCAAGCAGTCGTGCGATGGTCACGGGCCATCCAAGCAATGGCACAGACAATGTGAATGCATCGATGCCAATTTCGGGCGTTGCGATCAAAAAAGCCATGGCGGCCGCGGCTGGGGTTCCACAGATCACAAGCGTTCGGTAGGTGGGCAATACACCGCATGAACACAAGGGCAGTGGCAATCCAAATAACATCCCTTTGAGTGCTTGAAGGCTCGCACCGCCGCGGGTCATCCATGCGCTTGGAACGTTGGGGAGCAGGGCGTGCAAAGCACCACCGGCCGCAAAACCAATGAGCATCGCGGGCGCGGTTTGCAATGCGAGATGGAGGAATGTGCTGTATCCCGTGCCATGATCGTGGGGATGTTCTTCGGGAACAAAAACCATTAAAAGCGCCATGCTGATGAGGCCAAGCAAGGCGCCTAGGCCCGTATGCCATGATTCACCGTGTTCATGGATGTGATCGCCATCATGTTCACAACTGTGTTCATGACCGTGGCGTGCGTGGGCGAGCACCACATGCAACAGCCCACCGGCGACCAAGGCGCGTACAATGGCGGCCATGGGTGTATCGCTTACGATTGTCTCTGACGAACTAAAAAATCCAATGATGGTGGCAAGTCCCAGTGCGCTGAGTAAGAAGATGGCTTGTTTTTTTCCTAGCGCAGGCTTTGCCAACCACCAAATGGCCACAGCCTTGGGGATCTGATGCAATACGACGGCAAGTCCAAGAAATGCGTTGTGATCGCTTTGACGAATGGCAATGCCGTCCATCACCGAATGGGTCGCCAAAACCAAAGTAGAGCCGATTAATGTAAATCCCACGGCACCTGCACGACTCAACCCGACAAGGCCTTTTTCCAGCTGGGGTGCCAAAGCAAGTCCCGCAATGGCCACTGGGATTGCGATCATGCCTGCGGTTTGAACGGCCTCAGGGAGAACATGTCCGACAATAAGAACAGCAATGACTGTGAGCACGAAGCCATCAAGTAATTGCCAAAGCTTGAGGCGTGTTCCTGTGAGATAGGCAACCAGCGGACCTGCGGCCAAGGCCAGAAGGCTTGCGATGAGTGTTAGCGTGCTTGTTTGGGGCATTTTTTTTCCCGAAGGGAAGTTTGATGGAGGCGCGAATGGGATTTGAACCCATGAATAACGGTTTTGCAGACCGTCCCCTTAACCACTTGGGCATCGCGCCATATGCCTAAGTTATTAAGCTGGCTGCATACAAATCGCAAGCGAAAATGGGACAGGTCATGTGTTTGCGCGTATATTAATGGTGATGTATTGCTTTCTTTGTAGGGGCGGTTCGTGAACCGCCCTCCTCGTCGATACGATATTGCCCGTTCTCTTGTGGATCTTCCTGAACCTGCGGCCACAGAACCGCAAGCATACATTCGGGCAGGCATCAAAGCCCCACCCAAACCTGCAGCTATTTCCGAAGATGCTCTTGCCTCCACCGCATCATCGGCTTTTTTGATTGCGGAAGGGGACAGTCAATGGTTTGAGGTGAGCATTCGCGATGAGATCTTTCCCCATTTGCGTTGCAAGATAGGATCCCAAGCGGGGAAAATATGTGCGGTGTTTGAAGTGGCGGATAAAAACACCCAGCGATTGCTTGAAGCAAGTGCAGGGCGTTTGCGTGTGATGTTGGAATCGCGTGGGCTTAAAGTGGCCGAAATTCGTGTCACGCTCGCATAAACTCCACTTTGCGAAGCAAGGGGGAGTCAGACGCGTAGCGTCTGGTGGGGGTGCGAGGGGGAGTCGCCAGCGGATCTGGCAATAAAGGTACGAGATATGCAAATTCATTTCCAAATTTTAGGCGGCGAACCCATCCTTTCCGCTATCATTGATACATTTGTAGAACGTATCATCGCCGATCCTATGATCGGTTTCTTTTTTCGTACTGTGGATATTCATCGTTTGAAAAAACTCGAATACCAGCACGCAGCACATTTTCTGGGTGCGCCTGTGAAATACGAAGGCCGAGATTTGGACAAAGCCCATCGGCGTCACGCGATCATGGGTGGTCATTTTGATCGTCGTTTGCAAATATTGCGTGATGTGTTGCGCGACTTTGAAGTCCAGCCTGAGATCCAAACAGCGTGGATTGATTATCAGTTGAGTCTGCGTCAAATAATTGTGAATTTCGGTGCGCCAACATCCTGCGCTTAGACCTCTTTAAATTTTCGTTGATTGAGTTTTGCTGCAGGTGCTTGCGTGCTTATCGAGGAACGAAAGCGAGGTAATATGTGATATATACCGAGCTTGAGCGACAAAGATAAGCGCGCAATGACCCAGCCAAAAGCAATCAATGAATGTTTAAAGAGGTCTAGCCCCCCATTTCGTGCTAATATTTCATGCATGTCATGTGTTTTATTGATGTTGACGCTATTAGCTGCGCCTTTTGAAGATGTTTACAGCCGCTTTCGGCTTACTTTGCCTGAAGGTTGGCATTTTACGCCTCTTCCTGGCGACACCCAAGGTGCTGCTTTTCAAACGGGCAGCCAAGGCATTCCAGGTGCAGTTTCGGTGCGGGTTATTGACGTAGGACCGTCCGTGACGTTGCAGGCCTTTGCCGACGATATGCAAAAAGTGGTGGTGCAAGAACCCGGTTATCGTGCGCTCAAAGAAGAGCTTTCTTTGATTGCAGGTGTACCTGCATTGCGTCGTCGTTATGTTGTGTATCTTGCGGGCGATCCCAAACATTCTAAAATGGTCGATGAATTGTATGCTATTGATGGGGCTCGCGGGTACATGTTGCACGCCGAAACTTTGGCCGAAGTTTTTGGGAGTATCGAAAAACAATTCAACGCGATTTTTGATAGCTTTGAGCCAGTAAGGCCCAAAGTTACGGGAAGTATCGAACCCGAAAACCGATATATGGTCGGTTCTTTTGTGATGGAAGACGATCGCAAAAGCATCATTACGTTTAACGAAGATGGAACGGTCGTTTTTGAAGGGAACCGCGGTCTGTATCGTGTTCAAGGCGGCGAGGTTCTTATGCGCATGGGTGACGGCGAGCCTGAAACACTCGCTTGGTCTTTGCGCGGTGACATTCTCGAGCTCAAAGCGAAGGACTGGAAAGCGCCGATTCGATACTATCGCAAAGGTTCGGGTGCTGCACTCATCGGCAAATGGCAAACGGGCAAACGCAAAGTACATTTTAGCCCAACGGGCGTTGTGATGCTTGAATCGGCGGGTGGCACATTTACAGCGGATACAGGTATGCTGATCGTGACCTTGCACGACGGAAGACGTCTTGATCTGCGATTTTCCATATCCGATCACGACAAACTACAACTGTCGGGCGGACGTTATGGGGCTGGCGTTGTCTTTGATCGTGCCGCTAAATTTACAGATGCGAAATAGGGCGCTGGTAGGGGCGCAGCTTGCTGCGCCTTATGTAATCAACCGTAGCTGCGCTCTTCCATTTCCTGTTCCTCTTTGCATCTGATGCAAAGGGTGGTGACAGGCCGCGCCTCAAGACGCTTCATGGAAATGGGCTCTTCACATTCTTCGCATATCCCAAATTCGCCCGCATCGATTTTTTTAATGGCGCGATCAATTTTCGATAAATACCATTTCTCACGATCGCGCAGACGAAAAATAAACGATTGATTGTACTCGGCAGATGCCTGGTCAATCTCATCGGGCAATTCGCTGACGTCGAGCGTCGCTTCTTCCGCCAACGTACGATTGGCTTTTTCGATAATCGTCTTGCGTTCTTCCATGAGAAGATCACGAAAACGCTTTAGATCTTTTTTGTTCACGGCTGTGCTCCTCTTAACCGATAGGGCGCCGATTGCAACGGGCGGTCCATTCTATAGGGGTTTGTATGCTCATGCCAACTCTAAATATGCGTAGGAGTAGATCAACGCGCTTTCTTTCTGTAAAAGCAACCGCCGTAGGGTCGCAACAACAGGGCGTAGCCAGCAGCGCCCCTACGGCTGCGCCCTCTGTAACTAAGGAGCACACCATGGCTGTCGATGCAGGATCTGCGGATCTGATGCAAAAAGTTGTAAGTTTATGCAAACGCAGGGGATTCGTGTTCCAGTCCAGCGAAATCTATGGCGGTTTGCGAAGTGCTTATGACTACGGCCCTCTGGGTGCTGAATTAAAAAGAAATCTTATGGCAGAATGGTGGCGTGCCATGGTGCACGAACGCGAAGACGTCGTGGGCCTTGATGCGTCGATTATTATGAAGCCTGATGTATGGCATGCGTCGGGGCATCTTGCTGGATTTTCGGATCCGCTGGTGGACTGTCGCAATTGCAAAGAACGTTTTCGTGCCGACAAAGCCCCTAAAGTCGAAGTCGGCAGCACGGTCACCTACCTTGAAGGTGGTAAGAAAAAAGGCAACACACTGCAAGGCCAGGCCATGCGGGGCTATGTGTGCAGGGAATGCGGCAGCCCTGATTTATCCGAAGAACGTCAGTTCAATTTGATGTTTCGTACACATCTAGGGGCAGTGGATCCCCAAGAGGTGTATTTGCGACCCGAAACGGCCCAAGCCATGTTTGTGCAATTTCTAAATTGTCAGCAAACCATGAGCATGAAAGTGCCTTTTGGCATTGCGCAAATGGGCAAAAGTTTTCGCAACGAGATCACGGTAGAACATTTCATTTTCCGTTCATGCGAATTTGAACAAATGGAAATGGAATTTTTTGTGGAGCCGGGAACCCAGGGGGAATGGCTTGAATATTGGCTCGCAACACGGATGGCGTGGTGGCGTCGTTTTGCCAACTCTCCCGATGATTTTCGTGCGCGTGCCCATGAGCCATCCGAACTCGCACACTATGCCGATGCTTGCTACGACATCGAATACCGCTATCCCTGGGGTTTTGATGAGCTTGAAGGCGTGGCAAGCCGTACGGATTATGATCTCAAAAAGCATCAAGAGCACTCGGGTGTTAAACTGTCCTATTTTGATCAGCAAAAAAATGATCCGCAAACAGGCAAACCGGGATGGCGTTATTTACCGTATGTGATTGAACCGGCAGCGGGTGCAACCCGTGGTCTTCTTGTGTTTTTGCTTGATGCCTACCGTGAAGAAGAAGTGGCAAGCAATGATGGCGAAGGTTCAACGCGGGTGGTCTTAAAGCTGCACCCACGTCTTGCGCCCATCAAAGCCGCTATTTTACCTTTGGTGAAAAAAGATGGATTGCCTGAGGTCGCGCGTGAGCTTGTTCAACAGTTTCTCAAAGCGGGTGTGAACGCCCGTTATGATGAGCAACATGCCATCGGGAAGCGATATCGCCGCCATGACGAAGCGGGTACGCCGTTTTGTCTTACGGTGGATGGGCAAACCAAAACGGATGGGACGTTGACCATTCGCGATCGTGACACCATGCTGCAAGAGCGCATACCCGCAGACAGGGCTTTGGAGATTGTCAGATCTCGTTTGATCTAGCTATAGATATACCAGACACTTGACTTTACGGCACAATTCAAACTTCTTAGGGTACAATGTTCGACTCGCTTCTAGGACTATTTTCCACCGATTTGGCCATCGACCTTGGCACGGCCAATACTCTTGTGTACGTGCGTAACCAGGGCATCGTGGTGAACGAGCCGTCGGTGGTGGCAATTGCCAAATCCGAAGGCAGTCAACGCGTGCTTGCCGTGGGTGCCGAGGCCAAACAAATGCTCGGAAAAACGCCGGGCAATATTGTGGCCATTCGCCCTATGCGCGATGGCGTGATCGCCGATTTTACTATTACCGAAGCCATGCTTCGCTATTTCATCACCAAGATCCACAACCGGCGTCATTTTGTACGATCGCGTTTGATCATTTCTGTTCCCGCTGGGATCACCAATGTAGAACGCAAGGCCGTACGCGAAGCCGCAGAAAATGCGGGCGTTCGCGAGGTGTGGCTGATTGAGCAACCCATGGCCGCGGCCATTGGTTCGGGACTTCCCGTATGCGAAGCCCGTGGCAATATGATCGTGGATATTGGCGGCGGCACCACCGATGTTGCGGTTGTATCGATGGCCGGTATGGTCACCAATGTGACGCTTAAGGTCGCAGGTGATCGCATGGATGAAGCGATCATCAATTACGTGCGTCGTCAGCACAATATGATGATTGGCGAACGTACGGCCGAACAAATTAAGATTAAACTAGGAAGTGTGTGGACGCCGGCATCGCCCGAAGATGAATTGTTGCCCATGGACATGAAAGGGCGCGATCTGATCACGGGTGTACCGAAGTCCATCAAATTGACAGCGCCTGAAGTCCGTGAGGCAATGTCCGATTGTGCGCGTGGTATTCTAGATGCTGTGAAAACGACGTTGGAGCAAACCCCGCCTGAATTGTCCGCCGATATTTCCGATCGCGGTATTGTTCTTGCTGGCGGTGGTGCTTACATTCGTGGTCTTGATACCATGCTTAGCAATGAAGTGGGGATCCCCGTATTTGTGGCCGAAGAACCGTTGCTCGCGGTGGTGAAGGGCGCGGGCATGGTGCTTGAAGATCTGGATCGTTATCGCGGCATTTTGATGTAATTGATGTTAGGGCGATCGCCCAATTTTCGAGAAATTCCCCATGCGCAGACTGCAAGTTCAAGAAGACGGTATTCGTCTTGATAAATTTATTGCCCTCTCTTTGAATTCTCCACGCAGTCATGCGCGGCGATTGATCGTTGCGGGACGGGTTTATGTCGGGGGTAAAGTGGTTCGTATCATGACCCGGCCTCTCAAGATGGGCGCATGGGTTGAGATCAGTGCTTACGAAGCCGATGCGGTGCCTACCGTGCAATCTGCCGAGTTGCCTGTGTTGTTTTGTGATCGCTATATTCTTGTGCTTAACAAACCCGCGGGTTTGCTCAGTGAAGATGATCGTTATTCGGATAATTCCGTGGAAAGTATGGCCCCTGAACTGCTTGCTTCGCTTGATGAAAAGAAAACCGAACTGTGGCTGGTGCATCGATTGGATGCAGGAACCAGCGGTGTATTGATTATGGCGCGTACGCCCATGGCGAGCGGAAGCTTAGGCAAAGCATTTCATGATAAACAGGCGAAAAAAACCTATTGGGCGTTATGCCAGGGCACCCCTGAGCACGCGACTTTTGAGGTGGATGGCCCCATTGGTCGCGTGAAGGGTACACAGCATGCAGTGATCCCATCGGGACGTCCTGCGCTTACAAAATTTCGTGTTCACAACGCAAAAAATGGATTCTGCTGGATCGAAGCCATGCCAGAAACAGGCCGTACCCATCAAATTCGCGTGCATTTGGCCCATGTGGGTTTGCCCATTGTGGGTGATAAACTTTATGGCGGAACGCGTTATATTGAACATGACAACAAGCGTCATCTTGTGCCGCGCACCATGTTGCATGCGCGTTGTTTACGTGTGCGGCATCCCAAATCGGGCGAGAAGATGACGTTTGAAGCGCCGATGCCTGATGATTTTCGTGACATACTTTCTCTGCTGGATTTTTCATGCTGAATGTTCGCCTTGTGGCCAACGAAGCCGATATGAATTCGTGTCGTGAGATCCGGCACACGGTGTTTATTGAAGAGCAGGGCGTGGATCCGAGGGAAGAATATGATGATCTTGATCCTGTTTGCGCGCATTTTCTCGCCCGTGTGGATGGGGTGCCTGCAGGATGCGCCCGTTTGTTTTTTCCGTCAGATATTTTGTACGCAAAGGCACAACGCGTTGCCACGTTATATTCATTTAGGGGTTATGGCGTGGGGCGTGCATTGATGCTTGCGCTTGAAGATCATGCGCGTGTCGCGGGGGTTTGTGAGGTGCGATTGGCTGCGCAGATGCATGCTATCGCATTTTATGAACGTCTTGGTTACGAGGCCTTCGGCGATGTTTTTATGGATGCCAATATAGAACATCGCAACATGTCCAAGTATATCAGAAAGGCCTGACAGTTTTCTGTTAATAGTGTTTGACCAGGCCATCGGTGTGCCGTAGATGGAGTGGTTGGTGGTTATTTAGAGGACGGACCGGGGAGCATGAGCCAAGCGTTAGACATGACTGCCATGGCACCCGCATTGTCCGCCGAGGAAGTGTGGGAACGATTTCTTGCTGCAGATTGCAATGGTATTTCGCGGCATGTGCTTGATACATGGTTGAGGCCTGTGCGGTGTGTTGCCATTCATGCCGATCTCGTAACGCTTGAAGTACAAGATCAATTTTTTCGTGATTGGCTTACCGATCATTACGTTAAATTTATCATCGAAGGTCTTGGGCGTCAGTTGGGTTCTACGGTGCGTATTGCGTGGCAAATCAATGATGCCATGAAAATCGAGCCGTTGTTGCCAGAGCCTCCGACGTTGTCGGTGGTTCACCATGTACCAACACCGAAGATAAAACGTGCGGAGAGCAATGATGTCGCTGATACTGCGCAGGATCTCGCATCACCTGACAGGCGTGATCAGCTCAACGAACGCTATCTCTTTGAAAATTTTGTGGCAGGTCCTTCCAATGATTTTGCTTATGCGGCCTGCAAGGCTGTGGCCGAAAATCCGGGCACCAGTTACAATCCTTTGTTTTTGTTTGGGGGCGTGGGACTTGGAAAAACACATTTGGTGAGTGCCATTGGGCATCATATTCGGGCCAATAATCCGAATGCCCGCATTGTGTATGTTTCGGCGGAGCAATTTACCAACGATGTTGTGCAGGCTGTCTTGACCTCTAAACTTGAAGGTTTTCGCGACAAATATCGGCGTTATGTCGATGCGATCCTTATCGATGATATTCAGCTCATCGCCGGCAAAGAGCGCACACAACACGAATTTTTTCATATCTTCAATGCGTTGTATGATTCCAAGCGGCAAATTATCGTCACCAGCGATAAATTGCCCCATGAGATCCCAGACATCGAAGAACGTTTACGAAGTCGTTTTCAATGGGGACTTGTGGCCGATATTCAACCGCCGGAACTTGAAACGCGTGTTGCTATTTTGCGTAAAAAAGCGCTGGCTGAGCATGTTGAACTAAGCAACGAAGTGACATTTTTTCTCGCCGAAAGTGTGCGTTCCAACGTGCGTGAGCTTGAAGGCGCCTTGGTAAGACTTTTGGCCCATGCATCCATGTCGAAAACACCCATCACAGTGGATTATGTTAAAAAAGTTTTAGGTCATGTGATGGACTTGAAACAAAGCAGCCTTTCCATGGAGTCCATTCAGCGCATTGTGGCAGAATATTTCCATGTGCGTGTGGCAGATCTTAACGGACGCCGCCGCGTGAAAGCGATAGTGTTGCCACGGCAGGTGGCCATGTATTTGTGTCGTAAACATACCGATGGATCATTTCCTGAAATAGGTTCGCGTTTTGGTAAAGATCACACCACCATCATGAGTGCGTGTGAAAAAATCGATAGCAACCTTAAGCTTGATCCTGAACTACGCAAGCAGATCCTTGATGTCGAGCGATTGCTTGAGCAGGTGCAGGCGTAATTTTTTTGTTTGCAATGTACGTACCCCCCCCGGCGATGCGCCGACCTCCCCCTCGCTGGGGCGAAGTGGAGGTGAGGTCAGGTTTTCGGATAAACGATATCTTCTGCCTGGGCCAGTGCATGACGGATGGCCAAGGGGATTTCTTCTGGCGTAAGACCTTTCCAAAAAACCGTCCATTTGCCGAGACGGGTGAACCCATCGGCTTCTTTGATATAAAACGCATTGATCGGATTTTTGGCTTGCGAACGCCAAAAAAGCCGATTGTGTTCTAATAAAAGGCGTTGCCATAGATCGCGCCCAATGCCTTCACCTTGGGCTTGTCGCTCAACGACGTATTTGGAGAGGTATCCCCCAATGGGCGTATCACAAAGGATTGCAGCACCGCGATAGTGTTCTTCAGCGTAAATGCAGTTGACCGGTTCATCAAAAAAATCATTCCGAAGGATGCCACCAAAACTTGCTTCGATAAGTTCGCGTAGTTTTATTTTATCAAGATCTTCGTAATTGTTGACTGACAAGATCTCCGCGCCGCGTTTAAGAAATGTTCCCGCGCCCTTGACGGTGAACAACTCGCGCAACAGATCGAGCGGCGAGGTGATGGAGATCATGATTCGATGGGCAATTTCTTCGCATGCAATTCGCCTGCAGTTACGAAGCAATAAACGTTCGCGATCATCAAATGTTGGATTGGCCATCACATGATCGTATTCGGTGGTTAAATTGATACTTTGAATCGGAACGTTGTTTTCTGAAAGTGGGCCACGACGGCGCAAAAACATCAATTTGCGCACTTTCATCGCATCGAGCATGTGTCCTAAAAGCGTGAAACGGCTTTCTACATCGAGGGTCTCATCAAAAACGACGATGGGGATTTCGGAGGCATCGGTAGCGGCTTTGATGCTGCTGAATTTACCGTATAGCGATGATGCCTCAATACGGCGCGCATTGACGCCAGCCGCCTTGAGGCCTTGTCCCAAGCGATGGCCATGTTCACTGGCTGCAATCACATCTTGCACCCCTAATACCACAATAGGCGTGAGATCGAGGGCTGCGAGAAAACGGAGATCAAGCACCACCGCATCAAAGGCGTGCTTGATCACAGGTGCGTCAATGACAATGGTTGCAAAGCGTTCTTTCGACTGCGATCGAAAGAGATTAAGCCAAAAATCGGCTTCTGCATGGCGACCAATATTTTGAACAAAACGTCGAATGGCGTCAACAGGTTCCAATGATCACTCCCACAAACGTATCACGGACCTCACGTAATTGCTGATGCGTTACCCATTCATTGGGAGCATGGGCTTGTGCAGTATGTCCTGGTCCAAAAACAACCGCTTCAATACCAGCCTCACATAATAGAGCCGCTTCTGTCCAATAAGGAAGCGCAATACGTTCGGGCATAGGGGATGGAAATCTCGCAAGAAAATCTTGGCTTGGCTGTGCATCAAAAGCAGGCTGGTCGATTTGTATGCGACATACGGCATCGGGACAGATCTGTGTGGCAATGGCGAGAACCCTATCAAGCATTTCAGCATTGTGTGCGCCTGGCGGTGGACGCAGCGAAACGGTGAGTGCTGCGTTGTCGGGGACGACGTTAAATGCCACACCACCATGAAGTTCGGCGATATTGAGACATAATCCTTGGAAGCCATCGGGGCCTCGATTGCGTTGTTCACGACCAAAATCATGCAAAGCCACGGCGAGGCGTGCAAGATCGGCAAGCGGAGCAGGCATGTGATCAGCGCCTGAGGAGTGCCCGCCACGGCCCTGCACCTCGAATCGCAGAGAGAGAATACCGCGATGCTTGACGCCGATCAGAGCGCCGGTGGGTTCGCACACGATGGCGTGCTTGATGCCATGTTTGTGATCGCTCGCAAGAAACGCAGCCATGCTTTTACAGCTGCCTTCTTCATCGCCTGAAAACAAAACGGCGATGTCGCGCGGAGGTGCGATGTGAAGTGCACTTATGATGGCAGCCATGGCGCCTTTGGTATCGCATGCGCCTAAGGCGGTAAGTTTTTCGCCATCGTCGTGGAGGGTCCACGGATCGGTGTTCCAACCCGCATTGGCGGGAACCGTGTCCATATGCGCATTGAGCAAGAGACGTGGTGTGCCCCAGCGTGCGTAAACATAACCTGTAGCACCATGGGGGCGGGCAATACCTGTCACGATGTCAAGTTGGTCTGGCTTTAGATCTTGCAATTGTTTTGCAAGATACATTGCCAATGCCGATTCATCGCCGGTGGGATTGACCGTATTGTACGCTGCAATGTCACGCAGCACGCGGGTGCAGTGTTTCATGATGTTGGGGTTAACATGGGCAACCGTGCATCGCCAGTCATGTTCGGGTTGACAGATAAAAGGTCATTCGACCATACATGCTTCCCGCGCGCCGCAGGGAAAAAACCAATGAGTTTGGACAGCGGCTATATCAAACAGATCTGTGAAAGTGTTTGCGGCGGTGCAGCGGGAGCCTACACGTCATGGGCGATGTCACCGAAAGAACCCAATACGCTTTTGGCATGCGCGTTTGAGAACGATAGTTTTGAATACAAAGCAGCTAAATGCTCAACGAGTAAAACGTCTGTGGGCGAAACGTTTGGCGCAAGCGTAGGGGCTGCGGCAGGCAATGGTGCGACGGTGGGGAGATTTTTTGCTTGGGTCGTGACGATTGCCCAATGGGCGACCATCGGCACATCGTACAGCAAAGACACATCGTTCGAGCGTGATACCTTTGTGAAGATGGAAGGATGCGACAAAATCCGTTTTGGTGGCATGATAGGATTGCTCGCAGCAACAGGATCCATGGTTGTGACGGTGACGTGTGGTGCGGCGATGGCTTTGTTCTTTGGCGTGATTCTTGGCTCGCCCGCGCTCCTGTGCGGAAAATTTGATGAGTACAAAGATTGGATTGTCGGCTGTTTTGCCTTTGGTGCACAGGCCGGTTACGTGCCAGCTTTTATCACAGGGCTCGGCCTTCAGCTCGCGCGCATGGGTGTGCATGTTGGTAAGGGCGCATTCGTGGCCGGATGCGGTGTTGTGGGTGCTGCAATTGGTGTGATGTGGGGCGCAGTGAAGAGTTTTTCCCACGCCGCTTCTGGAACATACAGCAATTAATTCTGCTCACCGACACCATAGAGTGCATCGGTGCTTTGTCGTAAGCGTCGGCTGAGTGCCTGAACAAAACTAAATAACAGTTTGCACGACAGCTTCGGTTCTTCCACAAGAAGCTGAAGAAATTCCACGCGATCGAGTCCGAGCAATAGGGTTTCGGTCACAGCACGTGCAGTGGCGGACCGTGGGCTATCGTCGGCCAAGGCCATTTCGCCTACGTGATGTCCAGGTCCCAAAAGCGCGATACGTTTTGTGCCTCGCAAAATTTCCACTTCGCCCGAGACAATCACAAACAATTCGGTGCCCAAGGTACCTTGTTTTATAAAGGTTTCTTTGGCTTTCACGCGTATGTTGCGCATGAGCCCAAGCACGCGGGTGAGTTCTCTGTAATCCAGAAAAGCGAAGAGCGGCACGTCTTGAAGGGTTTTGATGCATTGGACAGCGGATGCATGTGCGGTGGGGGCTTCTTCTGAGATACGAATGGCGATGGCCGTGATGTTGTCATGCCCACCCGCGTTTTTGGCGCCGAGGATCAATGTTTTGATGGCGAGATCAAGATCTTCATTGGACAGCACGGGGATCATGATATTGGCATCGGGAAAGTAACCGTGCAGGCCATCGCTTGCGAGCAGTAGTGTGTCACCTGGATCGAGATCGATCACGGTTGTGTCCACGCGTACAGTGGGTTGCACTCCGAGTGCCCGGGCCAAGATGTTTTGTTGAGGGTGGTGCAAGGCTTCGTCGCTGCTGATGGCGCCGCGTTTGACCAAGTCTTGCACATAGGTATGATCGTCGGTGATTTGATGAATTGCGTTATTACGCAAAAGCCACAGGCGCGAATCCCCGACGTGCGCCACCGCCGCTTTGGTGTGACCTATCAAATAAACTGCCGTGCAGGTGGTCCCCATCCCCATTTGGTCGGGCAGGGCCTCGGCTTGGGCAAAAATTGCCTCACCCGCCTGTTGCACCGCATCGCCGAGCAATTTTTCAAGACGTCGGATATCTTTGGGGTGCTGGGTTTCGAGGGCTTTGGTGCGCGCGGTTTCAAGGCGGGTTTGGTTTGCTGAAATGATGTCACATGCGAGAAGGCTTGCCACTTCGCCCGCATTGTGACCGCCCATGCCATCGCAGACCACAAAAAGACCAGCTTCTGGGTTGTTTACAAAAGCGTCTTCGTTGTTGGTGCGTATGCGTCCTACGTCCGTGTGTCCTGCTGACTGGGCATGTGTCATGTGGGACACTCTACGGCTTTTGTGAGGGAATGGTAAAGTTTCTCTTGTCGATGCCATGAATGTTTTGTAATAGGGAGCTTCCATCCAGGTGCCGGAGTGGCGGAATGGTAGACGCGACGGACTCAA
>SYDY01000005.1 GCA_005801425.1 Bdellovibrionales bacterium
CTGTGCGATCGAGTGCGAGAAGATCGTATTGTTGAAATAATATTTTCCCACCGACGATTTTCCCCGCCGGCTCAGGAAGCAAACGCAGGAGAGAAAGACCAAGCGCACTTTTTCCCGAACCGCTTTCGCCGACAATGCCTAAGGTTTCGCCTTCCGCGAGTTTGAACGAAACATCGTTGACAGCATCAATAGGCCCTGCGTCTGTGGTGAACCTGGTGTGGAGATGATCAATGTCAAGAAGTGCACTCATTGTTGTTGCATCCGGGGGTCAAGGGCGTCACGCAAACCATCACCTAAAAAATTGAGTGCAAATAAAATAGACGCCATCACGATCCCGGGAAAAACAAGTTGCCACCAAAACACGACCATGTTGTTGGCGCCTTCGTTGATAAGGGCGCCTAAGGAAGGCATGGGCGCTTGAACACCGAGGCCAAGAAATGACAAAAATGCTTCTTGCAAAATCATGGAAGGCACGGTGAGGGTAAAATAAACAATGATGGGTCCCAATGTGTTGGGGATCAGGTGCATGCCGATGATCCGTGCATCGGATGCGCCGCATGCCTGTGCGGCTTGCACAAATTCGCGTTCTTTAAGACTGAGCACTTGTCCACGCACGATGCGTGCAGTGGTAAGCCAGCTGACCAAGCCCAATGCAATAAAAAGTAAAGCGAGACTTTTTCCAAAAATGGTAACCAAAATAATAACGAGAAACATGTAGGGGAGTGCATAAAGAACATCAACGAATCGCATCATCGCGCTATCTATTTGGCCACCGGCATAGGCAGAAACGGCGCCGTAGAGGGTTCCTATGAATGCGGCAACAAGGGCGGCCAGAAGCCCTACAAGCAAGCTGATCCGGCCACCATAGAGCGTTCGCGTAAAGAGATCGCGTCCATGAAAATCAGTCCCAAAAATATGATTCAAACTGGGTGGCTGTGCGCCGTAGGACAATGCCTGTGCGTCATAGGAATAACCCCATGCATAATGAAGAATGGGTGGCCCAAATGCACACATGAACACAACCCCAGCAATAAACCACGCACTGACAACAGCAAGTTTATTTTTTCTCAAACGCATCCAAGCATCATGCCAAAGTGTTCCGTTATCGCTCATGGTGCCCCCTGGAGGCGAATGCGTGGGTCAAGTACGGCATACATCACATCGACGAGAAGATTCATCATGAGAAGTAATGCCGATTCAAGAACAACAATGCCCATGACAAGGCCATAATCGCGATTGAATGCTGCATCGACAAAGTATGGCCCGATCCCAGGGATATTAAATATCTTTTCAACAATGACACTGCCAACCATGAGATGCGCAATGGCGGGTCCAAGAAATGTGACCACGGGAAGAAGACCACCGCGCAACATGTGGCGAAAAATCACGGTGGATTCAGGAAGGCCTTTGGCGTGTGCTGTTCGGATATAATCGGACCTGGTGACTTCCAAAAGTCCCGCACGCGTAAGGCGCGCAAAATAGGCCGCGTAGGCAGTTCCTAAGGTGATCCCAGGTAAAATAACATGTCGCCATTCTCCAAAACCACCGGGTGGCAGGAGATACCAGTGCAATGAAAACAAAAGAACGAGAAGCGGTCCTAAGACAAACGTAGGAATGCTGATCCCAAGCATGGCAAAGGCCATGGCGGCCTGATCCCATTTTGAGTTTTGTCGTACGGCACCGATGATCCCAGCACCCACGCCTACGAGCAGTGCCCATGCCAACGCGACGAGCGAAAGCGTTAACGTAATAGGCAATCCCTCTGCAATGATTTCATTGACCGATCGCTGCGGGTATTTGGTGCTCGGTCCAAAATCACCGTGGGCAAGACGCATGAGATAGTGACCAAGTTGCACGGGCAAAGGTTTGTCCAATCCGTATTTGGCTTCAATCTCCACTAGAACAGATTTTGGGACCGCACGATCTTGGGTAAATGGGGATCCTGGCGCGAGCCTGATAATTAAAAACGAGGCCACAATGATCACCAAAAGCGTTGGGATAAGTCCTAGGAAACGTTTGAATACAAATCGTATCATTTAGGGTTCTCTTGTAGGGGCAGTTCGCGAACCGCCCTTGTTTCTTCCAACCAAAAATATTTCAGAGGATAAATCCCGCGCATGTTGGGATGCCAGCCGTGCACATAGGGTTTGACAAGAAATTTTCGTGTGTACACATAAAGAGGAAGAAGGGGCATGGCATCCATGGCATGACTTTCGGCCATCTGAAGGCGATTAAGTCGTTCTTGGCGGTTCACGGTATTGTTGGCTTCTTTCAAAAGTCGGTCATAGGTTGGATCTTTCCAGCCGGAACGATTGTTGTCGGAATAGGATGCAAGAATTTCTTGCAAAAATGTGTTGGGATCGGCGTAATCACCGATCCATCCCATGCGTGCGATGTGGTATTCGCCGGAATCCAGTTCATCGAGAAATACCTTCCATTCTCGATTTTCAAGATCGATTTGGATCCCCAGATTGCGTTGCCACATCTCCTGGATGGCTTCAGCCACTTGTTTGTGATGGGTGAGGGTGTTGTAAATCACGCGAAGATGGGGGAAGTTTTTTCCACCTGGATATCCTGCTTCTGCAAGAAGTTTGCGGGCGAGATCGGGATCATAAAGCGGTATGGGAAGTGCTTTGTAGCCGGCAAGCCCATCGGGGACCAAACTGGCAATGGGTATTTCACCCCCTCGGGTGATGTGTGTCACGAGTGATTGTCGATCAATGGCGAGTGCAAGCGCTTTTCGTACGCGTACATCATCGAGTGGTGGTTTTTTGACATTGAGCCAATAGTAATAAACGCCCAAATGGGGCGTTTGGACGTAATCTTTGTAGTGTTTGAGACTGTCGATAAATTCGGCAGGAACATCCATGCTGGGTCCCAGCCAATCGATTTCACCTGCGCGATACATATTGAGTGCTGTGTGTGCTTCTTCGATGGTGTAGAGGCGCGCAAATTTAATTTTTACGTTTTTCGCATCCCAATAAAGAGGATTGCGCTCCAGTAAAAAATATTGTCGAAATTTCCATTCTTTTAAATTAAAAGGTCCATTGCTGACGATGTACTCAGGTCGCGTCCATAATGTTTCATCAAGGCCCTGTGCTTTAAACTTTTCCAAGTGATGACGTGGAACAGGTCTGAACGTGTAATAGGCAACCAGTTCTAAAAAATGGGGTACGGGGTGTTCAAGTTCAACGCGCAGGGTGTGATCGTCTATTGCATGAACACCGATGCTGTCGGGACTTGCCGAGCCTTGGGTGACGGCCGATACGCCTTTGATGTCCGACAAGATGCTTGTGTACACCGATTCGGTTTCAGGTCGTAAAACGCGCTTCCAGGACCATTCAAAATCGTGTGCTGTGAGGGGGGTGCCGTCGTTCCATTGCGAGGGCCTCAAATGGAATGTGTACACAAGACCATCAGGGGAAATGTCCCAAGAAGTGGCAAGATCAGGGACAGGGGCGCTGGTGGCAGGATCATAATCGGTAAGGCCTGAAAATAAATTGTTTGCGATTTCCCCGCCGCTGCTTTCTGAGCATTTGCCTGGGTCGATATGGCGTGGCTCAGCACCGTTGTTAAATCGCAGTTCATCGGGGCTGTGACGGAGTGTCGCAGTGCCAAAATAGGGGTTGTCGACTTGCTGGCAGCCCACTAAGCATCCTATCACCATGAGCCACGCATGTCGGACCATGGTGTTTGGCATAGCATGATGATGTGTGCCTGTGTAGGCTTAAGATGGGTGGAAGATGCGAAACAAAGCGGCGCAACTGGTTCAGACATTACAAGACGAGATCTGTACTGCCCTCGAAAATCTCGATGATGTGACTTTTATCGAAGATCTCTGGACCAGGCCTGAAGGAGGCGGCGGACGCACGCGCGTTCTTACCGGAGGCTCCGTGTTCGCCAAAGCGGGCGTGAATGTCTCGGTGGTTCATGGCGAGCTTTCCGATGCAGCCGCAAGCGCGATGCTCGGAAGCGCGGGTGGCAACATGGCCGGCGCATCACGGACGTTTTTTGCAACAGGCATCAGTTTGGTGCTTCATCCACGCAATCCTTTTGTACCCATTGTTCATGCCAACTACCGTTATTTTGAACGTGGGGATGAGCCAGCGGCCCCCGATGCATGGTGGTTTGGCGGTGGTGCCGATCTAACGCCATGTTATTTGTTTGAAGAAGATGCGGTTCATTTTCATCGTATTCACAAAGAAGCCTGCGATCGGCATGGCGTGGCCGATTACCAGCATTTTAAAAAATTGTGTGATTCTTATTTTAGGATCCAGCACCGTGGTGAATCGCGTGGTATTGGCGGTATCTTTTTTGATGGTCTTAATAAAGGCTCACCTGACGCCATTTATGATTTTATCAAAGATGTAGGGAGTCAGTTTGTGCATGCGTATTGTCCCATTGTGGAGAAACGTCACAACACACCTTATGGCCCCGAGCACGAAGCATGGCAATTGATACGCCGAGGCCGTTATGTTGAATTTAATTTGGTGTACGATCGAGGAACGCAATTTGGTTTGCACACAGGTGGACGCACCGAAAGTATTTTGATGTCATTGCCGCCCCTCGCGGGCTGGGAATATTGTCACACGCCGCAAGCGGGTTCTTCCGAATCTCAATTGCTTGAAGTCCTGAAAAATCCACGGGATTGGGTGTAGGCTCTAAGGCTATCGGCATTCCATTGCAGCAAAATTTTTGTAGTGTCTCGCCATCCATGTGCAGGTCCTCGCACGTCCACAAAAGCCACGTGACGCGCATGAATTATGTACTTGCGATGCTGCTTATTGAACGCGTCACAACGCTTTTGTGTCTTGTGCTCCGGTCCGTTCACACGGCAAGTGGCGAGACGCTGCTTGCCCTCATCTCACAGGAACCATGTTTGCCAAAAGAGAGCAGATAAGATCCAAAGAGACGTGATCCACCATAGATCCAACATGCGTGGCTTGTGCCGTTTTTTGGCGTGCCCTGCACAGCGTTGCCTTGCCACTCGCCGTGTTAAACGGACCGGAGCACAAGACACAAAAGCGTTGTGACGCGTTCAAAAGACACAATCAAATCCTAAAAGTCATGCGCGTCACGTGGCTTTTGTGGACGTGCGAGGACCTGCACGCGGATGGCAAGGCAACGCTACACTTAAACATGCTCGTTGTCAGAAATTTAAATGGGATGGCCCGGGTGTCGATTCCCCAGTTTGCTCAATAAATTTGGTATGATCTTGTTTCATACGTTCGACATTGCTGAGCTCTTTTTTATAGGTACGATTGGCGGTGAGCGTGTAGGCACGATTGATGAAAGTATGCGCATCATCAAATCGCGCGTTGTAAAGGTACGCCATCCCAAGATCCCAATAGACTTTGCTCATTGTTTTTTTGGGTAGCGAAGGCATGTTCTCTGCTTCTTTTTGTGCCTCCAGAAAAAGTTGGGTGGCTTTGCCCCAATCACCCGCTTTAACAAACGCAATGCCTTCTTTGAGTTTTGGCAATTGACTATCTTTTTGAAGTTGAACTGTGACCATCTCTTCCCAAGAGGAAATGGTATGAAGCACTTGGATTGCGAGATCTTTGTCGCATCGACGCAATACGCTCTCATGATTGATTGAAGGGGCTCTATTGAACGTTCCGTTCGCCGACCTGAATATGTCGGCCAGTAACTCGAAGAATGCGAAAACAAAAAATTCATTTTTATATTGGGTATATTGTGTCTTTTCTTTTTGTGTACATGCAATCTCTTTATTGAAAATACGGGTATTTGTGCCCATATCAAAAAGATCAAAGCATAATTCGGATTTTGCAATCGCTTCTCTGTAATGGAATACGCATCGTTGTTTGTTGGACCTTTGCGCACTGGGATCGCAGTAATCTTCTGAATTCCATGTCTTTTCGTCGACGTGTTGTGTTTTTACATGGCCTTTGAGACGTGTGGTACCCGCATCGCTTTGAGGGGCAATAAGTTTGACATAGGGCGATGATGCAACCGCTTCTTTGATTTGAGTTGCAATGGGATCTGCTGATGGTCCAGTGATTTCATCAACGACGATTTCATTTTTCCCGTGCAAATTAATTTCGGCGGGTCTGATGACAGCGACACGTACTCTGACGGTGCTGCAAGCGATGGTGAATGTCGAAAATAAAATGATGACAATTTTTAGCATCAAGAAAAAATGCTAGTATGAAGAGACATGTCGTTCAAGGGCTCTTTAGCTTCGCGGTAATTCTGACTTCGCAGGCTCACTTGTTTGCTCAAGAAGTTTTTCGCGATCTCGTTTCATCTGTTCCACGGTGCCGAGTTCTTTCAAGTATTCTGCATCATGGGTGACTTCGTATGCATGCTGCATCGCTTTAACCGCTTCATCAAAACGCGAGGTGTAAAGATAGGCCATGCCGAGATCCCAATAGACTTTTCCGATGGTATTTTGATTGAGGCCAGGTGTGCTATCTGCCATTTTCTGCGCATCAGAAAAACGTGCGATGGCTGAATTCCAATCTCCAACTTTGGCATATTCAATGCCCATTTCAAGTTGTGGAAGTTTGCCATCTTTACGAAACAACGCGATGACATGGTCTTCCCATGGCGCGATGGTGCGCATCAATCGTGCAGCAACCTCATCGTGACAATCGGCAAGCATACGGCTGCCATCGATGGGTGGGGCGCGATTGGGGCCTTCGGTGCCTTTGATGGCGCGTACGAGCCCAACAATCCCGTTATTATTAACGGGGTTTGTATCTGTAAAATGGGTTTCTTCCATGCGTGTGCACTCAAGGCGCTTGGGTTTAATGTTCATGCCTGTTTGGTTATCAACGAGATCGAACCCAAAGCCCACTGTGGCGGTCATTCTGCGGTGATGATGGGTGCATGGAATGTATTGTTTGTTGTTGCCGGATCCAACCTGGCATTGTGCATTTTCTTGCCAAGGATTTTCGAGTGCTTGGTTGGTATCAACGCGGCCGGTGAGCAGTACGGACATCGCATTGCTTTTCTGATCGCGACCAAGGAGTGTGAGATATTTCGATGCGGCGATGGCCTCTTTGACACGACTTTCGATGGCATCTGCTTGTGGCCCTGTGAATTCGCCAAGAACGATTTCACTTTTACCACGCAGATTGACTTCGGCAGGCCGCATGACAGGCACGAGAATGCGCACCGTAGAACAGGCCGATGTAAGCATGGCCACAGCAATGAGTTGCAATATAGAACGCGCTGATATTTTCATGGCGCGAAACCTAATCTAAAAATCTTACGTTGCATAGCTTTTGGCATTTTAAAGAATTAATAGATCGTTTAGGATAACACTATGGTGACCCACCTTGTTTTGTTCCGTTTAAAATCCGATGCGCCGGCGACAGCTGCCCAAGAAATGATAGATCGTTTGCGCAGTATGGCGGGTAAGATCCCTACACTGCAGGCTATGGAAGCAGGGATCAATGGCTATGCCAGCGAACGCTCTTACGATGTGGCGCTGATCACCCGATTTGCATCATGGGAAGATCTTGATGCTTATCGTACACATCCGGTGCATCGGGATGTTGTTTCGTTTATCACCCAATATGTGGAAAAAAGCCGCGTTGTTGATTTTGAGGGGTAGCCGTTTGCCAGCATAGAGGGTTTGTTTGTGCTATCATCAACGCGAGTAGGCTGCACTCTCTGAGGGCGGTTACCACGAGGGAGGTTCCGCGTTGAACTTCGACGATCAATCCCATGCATGCAGTTTGTTGGGACATGCTGATATTGTGTTGCCTGCGCCTATTCGGCAGGTACTCACACTTCTTCCAGAACACGAACGACCTCGTTTCGACTCGTTGTTTGCAACATCTGTCCATGCGCTTCAAGATCTTTCAGATCTCGATCTTTCATCCGTTGCACAGCACAACACCGAAGAAAAAGCCCATGAAGCATGGGAACTCATGGGTCCGGCAGTGGATGCTGCATTTGGACGGGTGAAGTCTTTGGTGCAGTTGGTGCGTACACTTTTCCCAGAAAGTGTCGATAAAGATGAAGTGAGCGCGGCATTGGAAGCTTTGGATGCAGCCAATGCAACGCAAGGATTAAGAAATTCGACGGGGATCCGTCGTCGGATGGATGAAGCCGATGAATCGGATATTCAAGAAGCGGTGCGTTTATTGCACAGCATGCGAGCCTCCATCGAAGATGAACTTGCATTGTTTGAAAAGCATCGACGGCAAACACAGGTGGGTGTTGATCGCTGGTTTTTGATGGACCATGTTGATCATTTTCAAGCCCGTATGAGCGGCTCTATTGGTGAATTGATTTTTCTTACAGCACGCTCTTTTGCCGATGTTCGTAAGTCAGAGGTTGTCCCGTTTTACAGCGATGACCTCGAAGGCGCGATTGTCCTGCGGCAAACCATTTCGGTCCTCCGTGATAACGTGATGTTTATAGCCCATGCGCTGTCGCGTGCGGATGAACACCCATTTTTGCTGGACTGTGCGCGCCGTGTTTTGCGAGAAATCGAACAGTTTCGAAGCAGTCCGGGTTATGCTCCGATGCGCGCTGCCGACAAACGCATGGTGTTGCGTATTCGATCAGAGCTCATGGAATATTTGGATTCACAGAGCCATGATGAGGGGCCTTTGCGCAAAACGATGGCCAGTCTTGTGACGTTGCTTGAACTTCTCCGTGGTGTGAATATGCGCGAAGTGCTGCGTGTGAATGATGAAAAAACGGTTATACAGGTGGAAAGCCGCTTGCAAGCCGCAGATCGTGCACTTGCCGAATATCGCATCAGAGAAGCACGCAGTGCACTCTCCGGTGCACTGCGTTTAATCGCACGCATGCGTGGGAAGTACGAGCAGCTCGATTCCGTGGCGAATTTACTCCAGCATGTCGATTTTTCTGCCTGCGATGCCTACGAACTTGAGGCAGGAAGGCAATGGTTGTTTAGCTTACTTTCCGCATGCCAACACACCACGTCAGAGAAACCGATCACGCGGTCGCCTTTGGCCGGACGATGAGTACCGAACATTTGGCGCCTTGTGCAACACGCTCGGTAACAGATCCCATGAGGAAATGTGAGATCCCTGTACGGCCATGGGTACCCATGATGACGAGATCATGATCCTTCGATGCTTCGATGATGGTGTCGACAGCGCCGCCCGTTTTTACTTCGACACGGATATTCGCGGGTTTGGTGGGGACAGCCGCAACCCAGGCACGCAGAATATTTTCTGCATGATCGCACGCCTTGTTAAGATGATCAGGCGATTCAACATAAGAAAAATCCATGATTGTCAGTGCTTCAATTTCATGGACGTTCAATACAGTGAGATCTGCACCATTTTGATGCGCCCAGAGGCATGCTTCATGAAGTGCGTGTTTGGATTGTTCTGAAAAATCAACGGGAACTAAAATGCGCTTGATTTGCATAAGTACCTCTCGCCACAAGGCTGTCTGATATGAGATATCCGATGGGTATGAGCCCTTCTTCACGGTCGCAGTTCATTGCCGAAATGCGACACGTTTTTAAATTGGCATTGCCCATCACGTTCGTGCAGCTCAGTTATCACAGCATTGGCTTTGTGGACACGGTTTTGGCGGGGCGCTCAGATCCGCTCACTTTGGGGGCTGTGGGGCTTGGGAATATTATTTTCTTTTCGGTCGCTGTTTTTGGGATCGGATTGATGCTGGGCATGGATGCCATTGTGGCACGTGCCATGGGTACGGGCGATCATGCACGTGCCATGGGGATGGCCGCGCAAAGTTTTTATCTCGGGATTTTTGCAGGGATAGGTACCACCGTTTTTTTATTGTTGGTGATGGCACTTTTTCCCCTGTTCGGTGTGGTTCCTGAGCTCATCCCGGGAACACGGGTGTACATCGCAAGCCGCCTTGTGGGCATTATTCCCATGTTTTGGTCGGTCTCGCTGCGCAGTTATCTGCAAGGTCGTGAGATCACAACGCCTGTCATCCATGCAGCCATCGCAGTCAACGTATTTAATTTTGTTGCCGATTGGGTCTTATTGTTTGGGGACGAGGGATTGCGCGAATGGGGATTGCCTGGAATTGGCCTGCAGGGCATGGGGCCTGCAGGCCTTGGCTGGGCGAGCAGCGCGTCTTCGATATTTCTTGCTGCATGGCTTTTGCACGGCACAGTACGTCATGCACCGCGAGAACATTTGTCATTGCGTTGGCAGCCTAAATTGCTTCGAGAACTCTGGTGGCAGGGCCTGCCGGTTGGTATCCAGTTGTGCGGCGAAGTGAGCTTTTTTGCACTGATGGGCCTTATGGTTAGTCATATGGGCGTCATGGAGGCGGGTGCCCATGCGGCGGCAGCCAATGTTGGGGGCTTAAGTTTTGCACTCGCCGTGGGGGCGGGCTCTGCGGGCGCTATTCGTGTTGGGAATGCGATGGGCCGTGGGCGTCTTGATCTGGCGCGTGCGGCAGGCGTTTCTGCCATGCTGCTTGGCTGTAGTGCGATGTTTGTGGTGGCAATCTTTATGTGGGTGATGCCTCATCGTGTTGCAGGATGGATTGTGGCAGATCCTCAGGTGATCAAACTTACGGCACATCTGTTGATTATTAGCGGTTTTTTTCAAGTGTTTGATGGGATGCAGGGTGTTTTGGCGGGTGTTCTGCGTGGTATGGGTCAGACGAAGGCTGCGCTTGTACGATATATTTGCGGCTTGTGGGGTGTAGGATTTCCATTGGCATGGCTGTTTGGGATTGTTTTGGACGGCGGTGCGATGGGTGTTTGGCTTGGGATCACAGCTGGACTTGTGGCGGCCGCAGTGCTGTTGTGTCAGAGGTTTTTGCTACTGACACAGAAATCCCATTGACTCATGAGGCACGCACGTCATGGCATCTTTTGAACGACGCACGATCATTGCTGGAAACAAGCACATTTTTTCAGCCCCTCCGCGGGTGACGTTGGTCAACGCGTTTGCCTCGCCATTTGATAATGCCGTCGCAGCAGCGCGCACATGCTATTCCTCGAAGGTGATTTGGCCTGAGGATGTTTCTCGGGATGAAGCAAGCCGCGAACGCCGCGATGCGATTGCAAAAAGTATCTACGAAGCAGGACATCACACCACCATCCAACACCCAACTTTTCAATTTGTTTTGGAAAATATCTCACGACAATTCATTTGGTCATTTTTGCACAGCCATCCGTTTTACAACTCTGAGCAGGTAAGTCAGCGGTATGTGTCGGTGAAGCCTAATGCATGCTTTGTGCCGACTCTTTCTGAGCCCATGCAACGTATTTACCAGGCTGCCATGGAAGCGCAGATGACATGCTACCAGGATCTGGTGGGTTGTTTGATGCCCACCACGTCGGATGCTTTTTTTAAAGTATTTCCGGCCCGTGAAAAAAAAGCAGATCAACATCAGGGTGCCATCAAAAAACGTGCACAGGAAGTCGCTCGTTATGCGCTTCCTATCGGAACGTTTGCGCATTTGTATCACACCATCAGTGGCGTTACGTTGCATCGTTATCATCGCATTTGTCAGATGCTTGATGTCCCCTACGAGACGCAGGCGGTGGTGCAGGCGATGGTCGATGCGGTGGCATGTGTCGATCCCGATTTTATCGCGTCGTTTGAAGAGTCGCTTCCCCTTGAATCCACCCATGAATACAAAGCATTGGCCAAGCACGGTCAACTTGGGAATATTCGGGCATTCCGCGCCGAGTTTGACAATGATCTTGAGGGACGTACATCTAGGCTTTGTGATTATTCTGCCTACGGTGAAAAAAACTTGGCTCGTGCCGTACGCAGTGTTTTGGGACTTACTGAAACACAAATGGACTACCGGGCGGCCATTGCGTTGGTGTTGTCGCCGGTTGAAAATCCCTATCTGTCGGGTTCACTTAATTTAAACAGCATGGGAAAAATCTCACGGGCGATGGTGCATGTCCATTACACATTCCAAAAGAAAATATCGCATACCGCAGATTCCCAAGATCAACGTCATCGTACCGTACCAGGGAGCAGGCCGTTGCTTGCTGCACATTATGCGGGTGGTGAGCCGGATGTGATTGTGCCACCTTTGCTTGCCAAATCCCCCCAGGCGCTCGATCTCTTTATGTCGACCATGCGTTCTACGTGGAAGGCCATCGACCGCTTGATTGATGGAGGCGTCGAGCCCACCGATGCACTCTATTTGCTTCCCAATGCATTTCCTATTCGATTTTACGAATCGGGCGATCTCATGGGCTTGCATCACAAATGGACCACACGCCTATGTTATACAGCCCAAGAAGAAATTTGGCAGGCGAGTCTTGATGAAGTCCAACAGGTGGCCGCAGTGCATCCAACGATCGGCCGTTATCTCCAAGCCCCTTGTTGGTTACGTAAGGAAGCAGGCATAAAGCCTTTGTGTCCTGAAGGGCAAAGATTTTGTGGTGTCCCTGTGTGGAAGCTTGATCGATCGGCCTTTGAACGTCTGATTTGATCTTAAGGAGATGGCAAGATGTCTGAGATACTTAAGTACGTATCGAAGAAGCGGGTGAATGCCGAAGGTTTGGAGCGATTTCTTAATAATTTGAAGCATCGACAGCGTGTGGATGCGACCCGCGCATTGCCTCAGGAGGCTTTTCCTTGGTTGTTCGAAGGCGTCAAAGGCTTTCGCCCCGTTTTTGAGGAAGACTTTGTTCATCGCGGAACTTTGGCAATGACACCGGTGATCCATGTGGGAACCAATAACCTCCCTTTTTTTCGTGAATTTAATAAAGTCATGTATCGTCAACCGAATGGGGTTATTGCGGGCCGCAATGAGCAAACCATGGAGTGGCTGACGGGGCCAGGCTATTTCATTGTAGATCCTCGTCTGGGCGATAAGGGCGAAATTGCATTTGATTACACGCGCTTGCCTGAGCTTTGTCTGCCGAAATGGCCCAAAATTAAGAGCAATGACAGCGGTTTTTCTGTTTTTGTTTACCGCGGGCTTATTGATGTGATGCGAAGAGTGTCCGATCACGTCACAGTCGGTCGTGCATTTCGGGGTGGTAAACCATTGTCCAATTATTTTATTTTGGTGCGTAAATCCTGATGAAATTTCAAACGCGGTTCACCTTGCGGTCAAAAGTAATGCTTGTGATCCTCGGACTCACTGCGCTTGTGTGCATACTTTTTTTTCAGCAAGAATACCGTCACCCCGTGCCACTTGCTGCGCTTGACGGTGATGTCTTTACACGCCGTTTGCCAAGCGATTTGGTACGTCGTGGCTCAAGCAAGGTGTGGATCTTTAGGCTCGCAGCCGATGCCGAATTTGTCCCCTATTATTATGCTGATGCAGGCTTATCCGGACCCGCATCAGTCGATGTCTGGATGGACCATTTGCAAGTACCCCTTGTATTCAATGCCGGACAATACGACGAAAAGAATCAACATCTCGGTTGGTTAAAAGGTGATGGTCGTTGGCATTCCAAACAGAAAAGCAAAGTGTGGGAAGGCGTGTTGCTCAGTGGTGCATTGGACAGCCAGCATCCAGCACGCATCGCAGATCTTTCGGAGACACCAGACAGCGTTGTTGAGGGATATCAGCATGTGGTGCAGTCCATGATGCTGCTGGATCAGCGAGGGCATTCTCGCGTGCGTGAAAGTGAACGCGATGCGTGTCGAACGGTTGTTGCCGAAGATCAACTGGGACATATTTTGGTCATTTTTACGGAAGGCGCTGTGCGGCTGAATGATCTTGCGCGTTGGCTTGCTGAGTCCGATTTGGGCATCGTTCGCGCCATGAATCTTGATGGTGGTCGTGAATCGCAGTTTGCACTTCGCTCGGGAAGTTTGCACATTCACCGGTTTGGTCGATTTGCTACCATTCGTTCACGGCTTGCATGGCTTCCCATGCCCATGGAGCGTGGCGAGATCCCAGCCGTTATTGCCGTGCGGCGAGCTGCGCGATCAGGTGTTGCACCGCGCGCGAACGATGACTGATCTGATGTTTTTCTTCGGACGTAAGCTCTGCCATGGTTCGGCCATCGGGTAGAACGAAAATAGGATCGTAGCCAAACCCATGGGAACCATGCGATTCGTTGGCAATAGTACCTTCTACAGTGCCTTCCGCTGTAAGCATGGTGTGATCTGGAAAGGTGCACACGAGCGCGCACACAAATCTCGCGGTGCGGTCGGTACGGCCTTGCATGGCATCCAAAACTTTTTTGATGTTTGCACGATCGATTTCGTCACGGGATCCATGGGTTAAACCTGCGTACCGTGCAGAATAAACACCAGGTGCTCCGCCCAAGGCATCAATCACGATACCTGAATCGTCGGCCAAGGCAGGCATACCAGTTGCAAGACAAACGGTCTTTGCTTTTTCGTATGCATTGTCTGTGAATGTCGTTCCGGTTTCCTCGGGAAAGACGATCCCTGTGCTTGCGATAACCTCCCAACCGTGAGGCCCAAGCAAATCGGAAAATTCACGCACTTTGTGTGGGTTTTCTGTGGCCAACGCGAGTCGTTTGATCATGATTGGGTCGTCCTACAAAAATGTTTCTACAACACTCATAATTTGTTCTGTATAGGCGCGTTTATGCCCCACGGGTGCAATATATTCTACAGTATCGCGCGCGGCCTCAGGACCCAGAGCTTTGCAGATCAGCCATGCTGCAAGATATTGAGACGCCATACAGCCGCCTGCTGAGGCGATATTGCCTGATACAAAAAAGGGTTGATCGAGCACTTGGATGCCTTGTTCTTGGACAAACGGACGACTCGTTAAATCGGTGCATGCAGGCAAATTTTGTAAAAATCCCAGCTTGGCCAAGACCAAGGCTCCCGAACATTGCGATGCGATGATCTGGCGTTGTGGATCGAGTGTGAGTGATTCAATGATTGCTGTATCTTGAACGATAGTTCGTGTGTGGATACCACTGCCGATAATGACCGCATCGGCTTGTGTTGCAAAGGACAGTGGCTTTTGTGCGTTAACCACGAGGCCATTCATCGACGTCACCGATGCTGTCGGAGAAGTAATCCACGCGTTGACGCCCTGGGATTTGACATGGTTTAGCATTGCTGCCGAGACAAAAGAATCAAGCTCGTTGAAGCCATTAAAAGTTAGAACTGCAACCTGCATAGGAAAGATCATATTTCACGTGGTGTGAAAATACGATAGTGGCATGTATAGCCCCTGCAAAACAAAATATTCGTTTTGTTGTAGGGGAAGCCCCCAGGGCTATCTAGTTCTAATTTTGTACAAGCAAGAGAATCACGGTGCCATCATTTATGCGGGATTCACGCCGGTTTAAGCGTCGAGGGATTCACGCCGGGGATTGCAATGAGGGATTCACGCCGGGGATTGCAATGTGCATTTTTGCACATCTCCCTACATCCCATGGCCTTATGCGAGGCATCGCGCTGGGTGTGGCGAACGCAATGGTCGTTGTGGTGATGAACTGAGGATATGGAATGCGACTATTTTGCTATGTCTGCTGATGTATAAAACTGCACATTGCAATACTCGGCGGCGTGATTATCTTCTTCGGGACATGACTTACCTCTCCTGTGTTTACAGACGAGACGTCAAGAAAAACGTGCTGGGGTCATATGACCCTGTCATTCTGTCACTTCGTCATTACTTCCATGATTTGTTATTTCTTTCTCCGCAATCTTGGACTTCCCCCACCATGCTGCTCACTCTCAGGAAAGTCCATGATCCAAACTTCTCCATTGGCGTCATTGATATATTCGATTTCCCAGCTGTCTGCATCTGCACGCACTTTCCGAAGAAATAATTTTATGTAATTGAGCGCTTCAACACCTTCGAATTCATCTTTGGAGCTGTTCATTGCACAATCCTTGTAGTTACATTCTGGAGTTGGTTAATGTTTTTATTCGGCATGACGAATTTTCGTGCTCCGCCAGCGGTTTTGCCGTTACCAATAAAACCTGGAACGCTACGCTGTATGGGCGATGCGAATTTGTCGACTACAGTATCAAATTCGATGACAGCGCGAGGGCCCGAGATATATTTTCCGCTGTGATCTACAAGCGTTAAGCGTTGGGCTAGTCCGTCTGAAGTAGTGATGCCTTTTAGATCGTCTGCAGCAGTCACCCATGCTTCAGTAGCATTGGGTGCACTCAATCTAGTTCCATTGGCGAATTCTGCAGGGACTACACGTGCCATACGATTAGGAATTGTATTTGCCAAACCCTGTGCTGCCTCCACCCCCTTCGCCGCTTTAATCCCCGCGCCAATCCCTCCGGGCACAAACGGTATGGCCAAGGCAATGCCATCCATGGCCACGCCCGCAACATCTGTGGCTTTGCTTAAGGTCGAGGTTTGGTTGTTCCATGAAGCGATGGATTGGAAGCCCATCATCAAGCTGGCTGCGTCCCAA
>SYDY01000017.1 GCA_005801425.1 Bdellovibrionales bacterium
ATGCGATTCGAAGCACCCATGTGGTGAAGGGCGAAGCGGGTGGTATTACCCAACATATTGGTGCATATACCGTTACCTTACCTGATCGTGGCTCGGTCACATTTCTTGATACACCAGGCCATGCTGCATTTACGGCCATGCGCGCGCGCGGTGCCCAAGCGACGGATATCGTCGTCTTGGTGGTTGCAGCCGATGACGGCGTGATGCCGCAAACAGAAGAAGCGATTCAGCATGCACAGGCCGCAGGTGTGCCGATTATTGTTGCTGTCAATAAGATCGACAAACCAGAAGCCAATGCCGAACGGGTCATGCAGGAGCTTTCACGCTTCGGTTTGATTTCCGAGGCGTGGGGTGGCGAAACGATCTTTGTTCAAACATCGGCCACCAAGGGTATAGGCATTCCAGAGTTGCTTGAATCGTTGATTGTTCAAGCAGAGATCATGGAACTGAAGGCCAACCCAGACTGCCGTGCCGATGGTCTTGTCATCGAGGCAGAGCTCAGCAAGGGCTTGGGACCTGTGGCGACTATTTTGGTGCAACACGGGACTTTGCGTCGCGGTGACCATGTGGTTGTCGGTGAAGCCTCTGGCCGCGTACGTGCCATGGTAAATCACGAAGGCAAAACGCTGGATGCGGTAGGGCCATCGGGCGCTGTGGAAATCACAGGACTCGATCTTGTGCCTAATGCCGGTGATTCCGTGAACGTGGTGGATTCTGCTGAAACCGCCAAACGAATCGTGGAGCATCGCCGTCAACAGCGTGAGCTTGCAGGAACGGGCAGCTCGGCTGCGCGAACGCTTGAAGATCTCATGAAGCGCATGAAGGACACAGATGTTCGTGAGCTTAAGATCGTTCTTAAGGCGGACGTTCAAGGTTCGCTTGAAGCAACCAAGGCCGCACTGCTTAAGCTGAGCACCGATGAAGTGAAAGTGAGTGTTTTGTATGCGGGCGTTGGTGGTATTCGTGAATCGGATATTACATTGGCCGGCGCGAGTGGTGGCATTGTGGTCGGCTTCGGTGTTCGACCTGATGGGAATGCACGGGCGATTGCTGAGCGCGAAGGTGTGGATGTACGTACTTACACCATTATTTATCAGCTTGTAGACGAAGTTAAATTGGCCATGGAAGGTCTTCTCACGCCTGAAAGTCGTGAGAAGGTTGTGGGTCGTGCCGAAGTTCGTGAGATCTTCAGCATCTCTAAAGTGGGTACGATTGCCGGTAGTCGCGTGGTGGAAGGTAAAGCCCAACGCTCGGCGAAGGTACGTCTCTTACGTGACAATGTGCAGGTCTATGCCGGTACGATATCATCTTTGAAACATTTCAAAGACGACGCACGTGAAGTTGAGCGTGGTAACGAGTGCGGTATTGGTCTTGAAAACTTCAACGATATTAAGCCAGGCGATGTGGTTGAGTTTTACATCATTGAGCAGATCGCACGTACCCTTGGAGCGGCAACGGCGTCGTAACTGGCAATTAGAACGGGCGGGGTAGGACGTTGATGCGTTCCTTTGCGATGTGTCTGGTTGTTTCTGTTTTGTCCGCATGTGCACATGTTTATACCGTCCCGCAAGGGACGCATTGTGCCCAGACTTATCCCGCTTTACGTACACATCTTAAGCAATACGGTATTGCGTTTGAAAAACTCAAAGGCAAAGACCGCTGTGGTGTGCGTGTCATTCCTGGGATCCAAAGCCCACTCAATCGCTTTGCGGCCGATCTTGCGACCATGGCGGCAACATCGCTTGTTTATGATCTTGCCTACTTTGCGTCGCATCCCGATGTAACGGCGGCTTATCTGCATTCCCCCAACGAACTGATGCTTCCTAATGAAGTGATCGCCAGCGGCAACCCACAGCATTGGGAATTGCTTCATGAACTTGGTCATGTGGAAACCGCAGTGCTCAAGCGCGATGGCCATTGGTCACCATATCATGGCGTGCTTATCGGTGAGGCTTTTCCGCGTGGTGATTTGGATGAAATACGTGCCTATGCCAGCGATTTGAAGCGTGCAGAGCGGCACGCTGATCCTGCTGAGCCTGCATCTGAATGGTGGGGCAGAGTGCGGACCTCTGCAGCCGAAGGAAAAAAGATTGCAGAGTCTGCGGTGATTGCATTGGATGCAGTGGCCGATGCACTTAAATACGGCAAAGAAGCGAAAATGCAGGTTGTGAATAACGTGCATATTTTTTCTATCGAAACGTCGGCTGACTTTGGGGCGGGGGCTTCAGTTTTTACATTGATCTTAGAAATGTCAGATCTGCCCATCCAAACCGATTGGGATCCATCACCGCTGCTTAAAACCCGTGTGGCGACGATGCTGCAAATGGCGAAAAATGCTGTGTTGGAATTTTCTGCAGGGTCGACCAATGGTCGTCCTTAGACGTTTTGGCTCATTGCATGTTTTTTCAGGAGTTCTATAATTTCAGCATGGCCGTGTGCTGGTGCTGCGGCGATGTCGAGCGCTGTTTGGCCTTCTTTGTTTGCTACATCCATCCTTGCACCACGGGCCAACAATAATTCGACCGCAGCGATATTGCCTTTGGATACTGCTAAATGAAGAGGTGTCCAACCCTCTTTGTTGACAGCATCGATATGCGCGCCATGTTCAAGCAATACTTGCATGGTCTCCGTATGGGCATTTTCGGCAGCCAGGTGCAGTGGCGTTTTGCTGCTGTCCGCGGCGTTTTTTAGATACCTTTGTAACATGGCTTCAATCGTTGAAAATTGAGTCTGCTGACTCTCTGCGGGGCTCTCTACAGAAGGCTCAACATTGGGTTTTGCGCCATGAATTAACAGAGTTCGCATGATTTCTGTATTTCCGGCAGATGCAGCGATCTGAAGTGGTGTCCACCCCTCTTGTGATTTTGCTTCTAGATTTGCGCCTTTTCTTAGTAAGAGATTGACAATATTATGATGGCCGCCTTGTGCGGCAAGATGGAGGGCCGTACCGCCATCGTTACGCATGTCATTCACATTTTGTTTGTCCAATAAAATTTCGACAAGTACTTCATCACCATCCTGTGCAGCAAGGTGAAGGGGAGTTGATCCTAAATGATTTTTTGGCCTCTTATCAGCACCAGATCCCAATAAGGCTTCAACGGCTTCTTTATTTCCAAGCTGAGTGGCTAGATGGAGGGCGCTGGCACCATCTGCTGTCCTTTGGGCGTTCGTGTCGACATTAAGCATGAGCACGCCCCGTATGGCATCGATATCGCCAGTTAGCACAGCGTGATGGAGAGGCGTGTAACCCGCTTTGTTGGAGAGCGAGGCATCCGAGATCTCCAAAATGACTTGGGATGTTTGCTCCTTCGTTGTTTTTTCAGTTTTAGGTGCGTGACGGTAGACGCGTGCAACGGCT
This sequence comes from Bdellovibrionales bacterium, assembly GCA_005801425.1. GTDB lineage: Bacteria > Myxococcota > XYA12-FULL-58-9 > XYA12-FULL-58-9 > SYDY01 > SYDY01. The sequence continues at coordinate 3,359 of SYDY01000017.1, forward strand.
GTCAATGATTTCTCTCCATTGGCATATTGTCCAAGTATTTGTGGTACGGACTTGCCCTGGCTTTTTTTCTTCTTGTGAAACATTCTCCATACCAAACTTTTTTTTGTGGCATTCAACGCGTATGAAGCCAACGCTAGATTGGTATCCGAGAAATAAATTTCACCGTCCCTACCGCGATATGCATTCATAATATGCTGGCCTGTCGATAGGGTGAGGATCATACCGGGCTTTGGCAATAAAGACGCAATTCTCATGGAAATGTTTTCAATGTTATCACAAAGGATATGTGTTGATACGACTTGGTAATTGGGATCGTTGCTTAGATTTAGTTGTAAACTTCCTTTTAAAAGATCTTCCCCACTTTGGATCCACTGAAGGGCATTGAAAAATGCTTCAATGCTTTCAATTTGAATTTTTTGTTGAGGTGAAGGTTGATCAGGGGGTTGCGGCAGTATCAGCACATTGAGCGAGACTATCAATCGGAGCATATTGTCATAAATTTCACCAGCATCTATCGACCGACAATACAGCTCTAGGTAGCTTAAGGCATGGCAATAGCCATCCCTAGAGATGGGAGGGTCAGGCTTTTGCCCTGTGTGCGCAACATATTTTTGTAGATTTTCGATCAATAGGAACTGATCTACATCGTGAAGTGATCCACTTTTTTTTGTCTGTGGGAGCTGCGGTAGTTTAGATGCATGAGCCAGAAAATAATTTCCAACATCGCTGATAGTAATGGGGGGGTCTTGAGGAGGTATTACATGCGATTGAGGCTTTGAGGATGATGCGGGTGCTTCGAGAGGATTAGTCGTTGTTGAGGTAGACTGATGTGGAGGTGCAAGAGGGGGCGACAACAAGGGTAGCGATTGTGCCGGGAGGGTGGAGGGCTTCATTTCCGGTTCGGTTACGGTGCTTGAAGGATTGATACAAAAATCTGTGCGGACCCCACCTGGCATCCACAGATTTTATCAGGATTTTTTGAAAAAACAGGCGATTTTTAGCGTTTGTCGATATCTACGTAATTACGCTCAAGCTCACCTGTATACACCTGGCGTGGACGACCAATGCGTGAATCGTGTTCGAGCATTTCTTTCCATTGGGCGATCCAACCGGGCAGACGTCCCATAGCAAAAAGCACAGTAAACATGTTGGTGGGGAATCCTAGGGCTTTGTAGATAATGCCCGAGTAGAAATCGACGTTGGGATAGAGGCGACGGTCTTGGAAGTACGCATCGGCAAGACATGCTTCTTCGAGTTCTTGGGCGATCCCAAGAAGAGGATCGTGGACACCAAGTTTGGATAAAACTTTGTCGCAATGACGCTTGAGAATGAGTGCGCGCGGATCAAAATTTTTGTAGACGCGATGGCCAAAGCCCATGAGGCGCACGCCGTTGTCTTTATTTTTAACGCGCTCGATAAATTTTTTGACGTTGCCGCCTTCGGCTTGGATCTGCCCTAGCATTTCGAGCACTTCTTGATTTGCACCGCCATGCAAAGGTCCCCACAATGCGCAAATGCCCGCTGTGATGGATGCAAATAAGTTCGCGCGGGAACTGCCGGCCAAACGTACGGTGGAAGTGCTGCAATTTTGTTCATGATCGGCATGCAAAATAAGCAAGACATCCATGGCGCGTGTGACATCAGGATCGACCGCGACAGGTTCGGTGGGATAGCCAAACATCATGCGCAAAAAGTTGGCGCAATAGCTGAGCGAATTATCGGGGTACATCAGCGGCAATCCGCGTGTTTTCCGATACGCCCATGCGGTAATGGTGGGGATCTTGGCCATGACACGCTTGATGGTGAGGTCGACGTCTGTCACAACACCACGCGAGTCTTGATAAAATGTTGAAAGGCCCGAAATGACCGAAGACAAAATGGCCATAGGATGGGCATCGGGCGGAAACGCATCGTAAAATCGGCGCATGTCTTCGTGGATGAGCGTATGGCGCATGATCTCGCCGCGAAAGTTTGCAAGCTCAGTTTCACTTGGCAAACGTCCGTAGACCAAAAGATAGCTTACTTCGAGAAATGTGGCCCGCTCGGCAAGTTGCTCGATAGGATAGCCGCGATAGCGCAAAATACCCTTGTCGCCATCAATATATGTGATGCTGCTGCGACACGCACCGGTGTTGCCGTACCCTTCATCGAGCGTTATGTAGCCTGTTTCAGAGCGCAAGTTTCGGATATCTATTCCTTGATCGCCCAAGGTGCCTTCAACGATCGGGAATTCGTATCGTTTGCCGTCGATTTCTAGTGTTGCCACTCTACCCATGTGTGATGCCCCTTGTGCGTGCTTTGCACGAAGTCGATCTTAAAATTCAATAAGTGTCCGCACGCAATAAAGCAAGCACTGGCAGGATCCATGGTTGATCACGTCCTTTATGGTACGTTTTGAAGTGATGAAATATCTTGTATTGGCTGTCCTTATGGATTGTTGTGTTGCTCAGGCAGGTCTTCGCGGCGGACCCGATGGTAGCCATGCAGGCACACCCGTTGCCAATGTCCCCTGGGAAGGTGTGTCTTGGCTGCTTCCCGCGTTGGCACTCGGACATGTCTATTGGATGAGAAAACGTCGGTGATTATTCTGCTGTTCGGCTTGGTGGTGTGGGGACACACGATCCATTCGGTGCCTATGTTTGTTGGGGTGGCATGTGTGGGGGCTTTATACCTTCGCGATCGGTTTGCATCGTCGGGTTTGTTGTTCTTGGCTTTGCCTTGGGAAGCCCTATGCTCTGAAAAAATACTGCTGCAATGGCGTGAACTGCATGCATGGTTTGCCCATGCATTGTTGCCTGCGAATTGGAGTTGGCTTTCTGCTGATGGACTCATGCTTCACACAGAAAACATGGATCTTGTTGTGACGGGATCATGTGCTAGCGTTACAGCATTGTTAGCCACTTGGGCTGCGGCCCTGGTTAGTGCAACAGTTTTTCTTAAATTATGGAAGCATCGCCTGATTGTTGTTCTTATTGCGCCATTTCTGGCGCTGCTTGCCAATGGGTTTCGGATCGCGCTCACGGTGTTTGGAATGCACGTGGGGATCTCGGATGTTTTGGGTTGGCAAATGATGCATGATCTTTTGGGATTTGCGATAAGTGTTTGTCTCTACGCCACCATCGCATTGTGCACACGGCGACTCGTTGTACGAGAACAATCGTCAGGATGCACCACGATAGCACCACGGGCCAATTCCCAAAACGAACATACGGTGTCTGTGATTGCCTGAGCGTGACAGATCCTGTGAGTACAGAGGCTTGATAGAGTGGTAACATTGGCGTGTGTGAGCCATCCGCGTGGGCGATATGGCTGGATCCATGTTTGCCTGCATGGATCACGTCGCGACCGGTTTCTACTGCGCGCATCACCGACATCTTGGCATGGGCTTTCGCAATACGCGATGTTTTAAATCGCGATCCATCGGCCATCACCACGATAAATTGTGCACCGTCTTGCGTAAGACGACGTGCGTAAAATGGCACGGTGCTTTCTAAACACATCACCGTACCGATGGTTCCATGCACCCATGGCAAGGGGCCCGTATATTTTCCAGGGGTTAGCCATGCTTCCAATGGCAATGCCAGACGCTCTTTATCTGCAAAATATATTTCATCGTCTGCGATCAGCATGGCGGAGTTATAAACAATATCGCGTGCTTCTTGGCGGCGTGTGCCTGCAAGTATTGCAGATGCATTGTGGATACTCTCCGGCGCAGCACCTTCGGGCCATACCACCAGATCGACGTTGTGTTCCACATGGGCGTTGCCTTGGACGATGGCAATCGTGATTTTATTATGTTCTTGCGGTACTGCGGGAATTGTCAGGACGCATGTGGTTAGCACTGGCCATATCCAAATTCTTCGGCGATCAAACAACGGGATCCATAGGACGAGCAACACAGCACTGACGAGATATGCACCTCCCCATCGTGCGAAGGACAACCATGGGCCGCTGTCTTGTGTGGCGCCGAAAATGGCGGGCAATCCCCATGGAAAAGATGCATGCAACCATTCGCAAACAATCCACGATGGCAGGAGGAACCAGAGCATCAGAACCCGATTTCCTTGTGACAGCACATCGCTTAGAGCCACAGCCAGTCCGCGGCAAAGGGCCCATGCGAGAGCGAGCCATAGGGTTGGGAGCAATCCCACATGCAACATGCCGAGCAGCACGGATGCTTCGCACAGTCCTGTGAGCAATCCCATCATGGTTGGATGTTGGGTGTGGGTGATGGACCACAGGAGGGGCAGTGGCGCGATCATGCCGGCCCATGCGCTGTGGCTATGCCCATAGGACATGAGGAGGCCTGAAGTGCATGCGGCGAGGCATATCTTTAAAGAAGGTTGACGCTTCCCGTTCCGATGGGGCATGTCTTCATCCCATGGCGACATTCAAAGAAGATATGACATTGCGGCTTACCAGCAACAAAGATGCAGAAACAGAGTCGGTGGATTTTCATGCAGGCGACCATGTTCATGTGACCCATGAATGGGCACGTTTTTATCTCGTTCGCGATGATAATGGTCATTATTTTAATGTGCCCAAAGACAAAATAACTAAATAATTTCCGTGTTTTACGCCTTGTTTAACAAGAGATCGTGATGCTGCCTGCTTCGATGTGCTACGATGAGGTGTTGATGTTTTCAAGGAGTGCGTCATGAGTAGAAGCCATCGATCAAGGTCCAACGATCAGCCCGAGAAGACGCAGAGCACGGTCTCAGCAGAAGATTTTGAAGCGTCATCTTTCAGAAAATCGCCGCTCAAACAGGTGCTCTGGTATGTAAAAAAGCATCCCATCAAATCGGCTTGGCGGGCTACGAAAGCGGTTGTTATAGCATCTCTTTTGGTTGAGGCTGTGGCCATCGATGCTTCGCGTGTAGCTGCCAAATCTGTTGGAGGTAAAATCGTAGGCGTCGTAGGGGGAGGCTCTGTGACGGTATTCGTACTCAAAGCTCTGGCATCGACTGTGGGCTTAGGTGATAATCCTGTCCCTTCTGCACAGCCCTTGGCGAGAGTATAATCCTACTTTTTTTCTCCAAACTCTTTCAGTTTCCCTCTGACGGCTCTAAAACATCTGTTTATGCCAACCACGTTTGCCGAACTTCTTGCGGGCGCCAAAGCCAATGTTCAACATATCGATGTCGCAACCCTCGAGGAGAGGCGTCGCGCTGAGCCATCGTTGGTGATCCTCGATGTTCGTGAGCAAGGGGAGCTTGAATCAGGTGTGATCCCTCAGGCCCTTTGCATCACGAGGGGTTTTCTTGAAGCACGCATTGAAAAACATGTGCCAGATCGCAATCGTCCTATTGCGGTCATGTGTGCATCAGGAACACGTGCGACACTTGCTGCACAATCGTTGATGGCGATGGGTTATGCCCATGTTTTTTGTGTGCAAGGCGGCATGGCAGCATGGAAGGAAGCGGGTTTGGCATTTAATACCCCCACACTTGAAACCCATGCATGTTCATCGGAGAAGCTGACATGGGATAGCATTCGTGCTGATTTTCCTATCACGGGTCGGCGTGTTCCTGTTTTAGGTGGACTTGATTTAGAACTTGCGTATCTTGATCATGCGGCATCGACCCATGCACCACGTCGTGTGATCAAACGTTTCAGCGATTTCATGTGTCGTGAATATGCGAATATCCATCGCGGTACCCATTTGCTTTCGCGTCAAGCCACGCAAACATTCGATGATTGCTACGAAACGTGTTCCCAATTTATTGGTGGCAATCTGACAACAAATGCTGTGGTGTTTACGATGAATACCACCCAAGCCATCGACATTGCGGCCCATGTGGTAGATGCGCTTCCAGGCAAAGTGCTCCTAAGTAGCATGGAGCATCATAGCAACGATTTGCCTTATCGAAAGCGTGGTGATGTTCTGCGTGCGCGTTGCCTTGCGGATGGCACACTGGATATGCAGCACATGGAAGAGCTGCTTAAAAACAATCGTGTCAAATTGGTGGCGATCACTGGTGCGAGCAATCTTACGGGCTGGTTACCGCCTATCTATGATATTGCACGCATGGCCCATGCGCATGGTGCATTGATCCTTGTGGATGGTGCACAAATTCTTGCGCATTATCCCATGGATGTACGCGCGGACAACGCGCCAGAGCATATCGATTTTTTTGTGGCGGCAGGACACAAGGCCTACGCACCATTTGGGGCTGCATTTCTTTATGGGCCACGTGCGTTGATGGACGCGGTACCTCCATATCTTCCCGGCGGGGGAACTGCAGGTGAAGTGGATGTTGATTCTGTGAGCTTTGTGAAAAGTCCGGATCGGCATCAGGGTGGCACGCCCAATATTGGTGGGGTGATTGCCATGGCCGAAGCCATCCGATTTCTTAATCAGATCGGTATGGAAGAAATACGTGCCCATGAGCTTGTTCTGTTGCGCAAGGCCATGGCGGGGCTTCGTGCGATTGATGGGGTTCGGGTGTATGGTCCCCAAGATCCCAATGCGCGACTTGGTGTGGTGACTTTTAACGTGCGCGGTGTGTCCGATATGTTGTGTGCTGCTATTTTAAGCGAAGAATATGGTATCGCGTGTCGCAACGGTCGATTTTGCTCCCACATTTATGCGAATATTTTGTTTGGATCCGATGATTTCGCGACGGTGGATCCTGGCCAACACGCAGGTGCTGTGCGGGCAAGCTTTGGACTTTACAATACGGAAGCCTGCGTCGATCGTTTGTTGCACGCGGTTGAAGCCATCAGCAAACAACAATGGCAAGGTGAATACAAAACACGATCAGGCAATTTGAATACGGACTTCATTGGACGTTGCAACGACAAATGGATGGAATCGGCTTAAATCGTATCAGCCAAATGTTCTAAAACCTGACGTGCATCATGTTCTATCACCTCACCATGGGCCATGATGATACGCTTCAAGCCGGGGACAACGGCTGCTTCGCGTAAGCCGCGCGCAAAATCACGCTTGTTGCCGATGCACGACATACGAAATAACGTGGTGACACGCGGTTTTCCTGCGTTGCCTAGCCAGCGCATGTAGATGAGCCAAAATAAACCGTGCCCGTCGTTTTTTCCGACGTTGAAAATCGCGTCGCAGAAGACATGGGTGGTGTCGTGATCGGAATGCACGGTGAGAAATGCTTCGGTGTTGCGGGTACCTTGCAATGCACGCATGGAGACACCACCAGGAATATTGACGGCAATCGTATCGAGCATACGGTCAATGGGCACAATATCGCGGATCCGTTTGGCGCTGCCTGTAGGGGCCCAGATCTGTGCTTTGGGGAAGCGTGCTTTGTACCTGGGCGCATCAGTACGATGATAGCCATTGGGGACAACAATGATAGAGGGCTCACCGAGGCTTTCAAGCCATGTCATGCCTGCATCGTCTAAACAGATGACGCTATACAAAAGAAGCTTGTGATCGGGCAATTGGACAATTGTCATGCGGCGTTTGATATCCATATGTGGCAAGGCGGCATCCACCATCCAAAGATTGTTTGTGAGTTGCCGTGGCTTGCCGTGGGAAGCAGGGCGCCACGGGTTGTTGTTGTCGGAGATCCCCATCTGTATGGATCTATCAATAACTGGTCGGTTCGCAATAATTGCGATGCGGATCACCTCCGCCACACACCCCAGCGCGAGGATGGGAGGTTTTGCGATATGACGTTCCAGCCATTGAAATGACGTTTGGCTTCTAGGGCATTGGCTGCCGCATGGCATACATTTCCGAGGGTCCACAATCCACCCGCAACGGCCCATGATGTCCATCCGACGAATGAATCATTGAATGAATCAGGGCAACCTTGTTGATTGCGGAATTGTTGATCCGCCTCGACGATGGCAGTCACAGCCGATACTGTGGCGCCTGCAAAACAAAGTGCGCCTGCACCGCGCAAGATCCGCGCTGCGGTGGAATTGTGAGGCCTCGTGGCTTCTCTTGCAGATTGCACTGTACGTGCGGCAAGGGTGCCTGCGCCTGCCGACATGATGACAGGAACAGTCCATACGGGTATGAATCCATCCACCGCGAAAAGTCGGATGGATGGCACAATCATCATACTGGATAATCCAACCATTTCTGCCGCACGGGCTATACGCGTGCTGACGGCATGAAGTTTTTCGCGCGCCGCGTGCTGTGTGCCACGTTGAAGGACCCAGGCGGGAAGATTATGGGCCAGTTGTTCTGTGGCTCTGCCTAGTAATTCAGGAGGGATTATCTCTGATGGATCTGTTGGAAGAATCAATTCAAACGCTTCGCGCGTATGGGGACCCATGCGGCGTTCTTGGGTCTCTGTGAAAGCTTTGCATATGCCGGGATCGGTTTGTGCCAACCGTGCTGCGTGTTGTACGGCAACAGAAGGCGGGATCCATGCCGCGGGATTGGCGAGAGTCCAGCATCCTACGGCGACCATGGCGGCGGGCAGTGTCCATCCCATGGCCATACGCAAGTCCAATGCGGCCCCATTCATGCCGGCGGCATCCATATCACGCGCAGCGTTGGCAAAATCACTTGCATGTGACGTGCTTGATTCGTTGGCGTAGCCCATCAGATTGGCCCACTCAGAGATGGCCCAAATAAATAATGGTGCACCGAGCCCTATCCTGCCATGCATCAGGCACCAACATGACGCTCCGCCCAGGATCATCATTTCAGCAGATTCAACGCCAGGGCCTGCCAAAGATCGCAAAGCATCGCTGAGTAAATAGCCATCAAACGTGCGTGCTGTGGGATCTAAACACTTTGCAAGGGATTGGGTGCTTGGCAGTGTATCTCCGCAGGCCCACGCAGTATCAGGACTGCTGATTGAGCCAGTTAAGAAGATCGCGGTCCAATCGTGATTGCGGATGTTGTCTTCAAAATGTGTGAAGTATCGACCCTCTGGCCACGCACCATATTGATCCCAATTCATGGATTGCGGCATACCGCAGGTCAATACACCAGCCACCAAGTGGCCAAGTTCATGGGGCACATTGAGGACGCCTTGTGCCATGCCGCGTGCGGCGACATACATACACACCGAAAATGTTGCTGCTTCTGGGAGTGCATACCGCCTTAACCATGGCCCTAGGGCTTCTGGCTGCAATCGGGACCCCTCGGCGCCCAACTGCGCGATCAGCATGTCAAGCGGAGCTCTAGGCTCCATGCCGATCAAAACGTCGTCATCATTTGCATTCTGTATATCGAAACGTTGTAAACGCGTGACCGCCATGGTCCCCTCCCCAGGGGGTGGCTCGCGTGAGTGTTGAGACTAATGGGTGCAAGTGGTGTTGGCAACAGGGCTATTGTCTCTGATTTGTTTGCCGTGTCTCGCCATCCGTGTGCAGGTCCTCGCACGTCACAAAAGCCACGTGACGCTCATGATATATGTGCTTGCGATGCGCTTCTTAAACGCGTCACAACGCTTTGGTGTCTTGTGCTCCGGTCCGTTCACACGGCAGGTGGCGAGACATGGTTTGCTGAGGCTTTGCACTAATCATTGCGTTTTTATGGTAAATGTATGGTTTGTGCTGTTTTCGGCGTTCTCTAAACAGCGTTGCCTTGCCACTTGCCGTGTGAACGGACCGGAGCACAAGACACCAAAGCGTTGTGACGCGTGCTTTACCTCCACTTCGCGGTAGCGAGGGGGAGGTCGGCACGAAGTGCCGGGTGGGGGTGCGATTCAATGCGCGTCACGTGGCTTTTGTGACGTGCGAGGACCTGCACACGGATGGCAAGGCAACGCTAACGAGATGCTTAAAATACTTTGAGATGCGATAGACCTGGATATGGCAACACGCAATTGCCGCGTGCGCGCGCAGCATGTTAATGAACCCCACCATGGATACCCAGTTGGACTTGCGTGACGCCTTTCTTGGCTTTTTCAAGAACGATCATCATACGGTGATGAAATCGAGCCCTCTTGTCACCGCAGGCGATCCCACCTTGATGTTTGTGAATGCAGGCATGGTGCCATTTAAAGAAATTTTTACGGGACAGCGCCATAGCGACACACGCAGAGCGGCCACGTGCCAAAAGTGCATGCGCGTTTCTGGTAAGCACAACGACTTGGAAGAAGTGGGAAAAACCCCGCGCCATCATACGTTGTTTGAGATGCTTGGTAATTTTTCTTTCGGCGATTATTTTAAAGAACACGCCATTGAATGCGCCTGGACATTCATGACACGGGAGCTTGCTCTTCCGAAAGATAAATTGTGGGTCACGGTTTTTGAAGGCGATGCCAGTGCGCCAGCAGATGACGAAGCGGCGGCTCTTTGGCGAAAAATTTCGGGTCTTCCTGAAGACCGTATTTTACGTTGCCCAGCTTCTGAAAATTTTTGGGCCATGGGTGATACAGGACCGTGCGGTCCGTGCACCGAGATCCATGTTGATATGGGTGACAAACATGCGCCCGCGGTAACCCGCACTGATTTTGAAACAGGGCGCATTCTTGAGATTTGGAATCTGGTGTTCATGCAATTTAATAGGACGGCCGATGGTGTGTATCATCCGCTGCCTGCGCCTTGCGTGGATACTGGCATGGGCCTTGAGCGTGTTACAGCCGTTTATTCGGGCGAAAAGAGCAATTACCATACGCCGCTATTTTTGCCGTTGCTTGCGCATATCGCTGAGGAAGCCAAGAAAACATATACGCGCAGTGCGAGTGATGACGATATGTCCATGCGTGTGATCGCGGATCATGCGCGGGCTACTGCATTTCTGATGGCCGACGGGGTTAGGCCGAGCAATGAGGGGCGAGGCTATGTGTTGCGACGTATTATGCGTCGAGCGATCCGTCATGCGGATAAACTTGGGATCAAAGATCTCTTTTTCCATCGCATATGTATGGCGGTGGGTGATGTCATGGGCGGCGTGTATCCCGAGCTTCATGAAGCACGTGCGTTTATCGAAAAAATGACCATGCTCGAAGAAGAGACATTTCGTCGAACGCTCAAAAACGGGCTACAATTGCTTGGTCATGAAATTGAGTCGATCAGGCATGCAGGCGGAGAAATGCTTTCGGGCGATACTGCCTTTAAATTGTACGACACCTATGGGTTTCCCAAAGATCTAACCGAAGTGATTACCCGAGAGCACGGGATTAAAATCGATGAAACCGCTTTTTCTGTTGCCATGGACGCACAGCGTGAACGCAGTCGCGGTGGTGTGGTGGGTGATGCGGCGGTCGATGATATTTACACCAAGATCCGCGAGCAGCATGGTCCCGTGACATTTGTTGGGTATCCCCATGAGGGTGAAGAACGCGATGGTGCGTGGAGAACGATTGAGCATCAGGGCAGCACGTTTATCCAAACACAAGCTCAGGTTGTGGCCATTATTGCTGATGATGTTTCATGCGAAACACTCGATGAAGGTGTGGGCTATGTGGTGCTTAACCCAACGCCGATGTACGGCGAATCGGGTGGTCAAGTGGGTGACGTGGGGCTTATTTCAAGCGATCATGCGACGCTCGAAATATTGGATACGCAAAGGCCCATTGATGATCTCACCGTATGCAAAGTGCGCGTACTTCAAGGCGCCTTGCATGTGAAGGATGCGGTATGGGTGGGATACGATTGCGATCTTCGCGCTGAAACACGCATTCATCATTCAGCAACACACTTATTGCACGCATCGCTTCGTAAAATATTGGGCGACCATGTGGCGCAGGCAGGGTCGTTTGTTGATCATGAAAAACTTCGTTTTGACTTTTCCCATACGGAGGCGATTTCGGCATCGCAACGGGCTGCTATCGAAGCCGACGTAAATGCCTCTATTTCGGCCTCGTATTCAGTGCAAACCGATGTTTTGCCGTTTCAAGATGCAAAGCAAAAAGGTGCCTTGGCACTGTTTGGTGAAAAGTACGGCGATACCGTGCGTGTGATTAGCATGGGCGGATCCGTGGAGTTTTGCGGTGGAACCCATGTGCACAATACCTCCGATGTGGGCATGCTTTTGATTACCCAGGAAGGATCGCTTTCAACCGGTGTGCGTCGTATGGAAGCCATGGCGGGCTTAAGTCTGCAAAAGCATCTGCTGCACTTGGGTGGACGGATTGCCTATGCCAATAAGATGATCGCAGAGGATATTTTTTCTTCTGCCGGTGATGATGCCACTTTGGTACTGCTTGCACGCGTATGCGAAGCATGGAAACACACAGAACAAGCCGTGCATGCCTTAGGGTTGAAGGCAGAGGATCCCGATTTTATCATGCCTCGCTCGATGGTATGGCATTCTCGTTCGCGTGATTTGGCTGCAGCACAACAACTGCGCGATCTCTGTGATGGGCTGACCCAGATCTTAAATAGCAAACCTACGGAAGCTGCTGAGATTGCTGATCGATACAAACATGTCGATTGCGGATTGTTGGCCAATATTGCGGCGATCCAACGGGCACGCAGGGGCAATGAGCGTTTGCTTGAAGTAGCCAAGCAACAACATGCTTCATCCCATGTCGATTCGCTTGCGGGGCAGCGTAGAGAAATAGCGGGTATTTCGGTGCTTGCTGCCCATCTAATTGATCTTGATGCCAAAGACCTTCGGGCCTTATCGGACGAACTGCGCAATCAATTGGGATCGGGTGTTTACTGTTTGGCAGCAGCTCAGACAGACAAAGTAAGCCTTTTGGTGGCGGTGACTCCCGATTTGGCGGGTATTCTCCCAGCCTCGAAACTGATTGCGTCCATGGCGCCATACATCGGAGGGCGCGGGGGCGGAAAACCAGATCTCGCACAGGCGGGTGGAACCGATGCCCATGGCATACCTGGTGCATTTGCCAAACTCGAAGAGCTTATTGCAAACCGTTAGGCATCTAGCGATAATCAATTTCATCATCTGACAGAAAGTACCACGATGGAAAAAGGGATCCGTTCTGCCGACCGCATCGAAGCTTTTCTAGCTGCTGTTGATCTCTATGAGCCAACGCTTCTGGGTGAGCATGCCGATGCATTTCGCGTTTTTGCGCGTTTTATTTCGCATACCATTGATGGTCGTTATCTTGATCGTCATCCCATTGAAGAATTGCTTCCCCATCTTGAACAATTGATGGCGGCGTCTGTGAGGGCAGCTCCTGCGAATATCATGGTGAAGCTTGATATTCACCCGAGTGGCAAAACAGGTGTTTTGATGACCTGCATGCCCGATTGTAATTTTATTTTTTCACTTGTGCGGTTGACGCTTGAAGAGCTGGGCATTCGTTATTTTCGATCGACCAACAGTGTGATCCCCATTCGGCGAACTAGCAGTGGTGATATTGATATTGTGGGTTTACAGGACTCACAAAAAGAATCCTTTATTTGGATGGAAGTTGAGCACGACCAACTTGCCGAGCGTGCCGATGAGATCAAAAATCTTTTGCATGAGCGTCTTGGTGTGTTGAATGTTGTTGTCTCTGATTATTCTGAGATCCGGCTTCATGTAGAGCGTTTGGCTCGTCGTTTTGCTGAGCTTGCCAATCAGCGCCCTGATCATCGTCAGCTTCTTGAAGACAACGCACGATTTCTGCGTTGGATGCTTAATGATCACTTTGTGTTTATGGGCACAGAGCATATTATTACGACGGCCCACAAATCTTTGGTGATCCCAGGTTTGGGCAAGGGAAAATTCAGAGGCGTCAACGGTATTCAGATCTATAAAGCCGACCAGGCGGTGTTGGAATTGGAAGGGATCTCGCCTTTTTTGTGGATCCGAAAAACGGCCGCCATGTCGTGGATGTATCGGGCAGGACAATGTGATCATGTTCTCGTCCAAAATTTTGATGAAGAAGGTAAACCGGCTGGCATTGTGGTGCTTGATGGCTTGTTTAGTTTTCAAGCCCTCGCTGAATCTCGTACCGATACACCTCTTCTTGATCGTGTGGTGAGTGAGCTTTATGCGCGACTCAAAGCGACCAAAGGATCACATCGGTATCGTTTGATCCGCAATGCATTTAATTCTTTGCCGCTTGAATATTTGTTTAGTTTACAAGTGGAAGACATCGTACGTTTGGTTGAGCAGGTCATGGAGGTGGATGCACAGCAACGCATTCAGATTCATATGACCGTAGATGCCGATCAGCATACAGTACTTGTTTTTGTGGCCTTACCTAGATCGCATTATAGTGACGAATTGCGTGCTGATATTCGCAAGTTGGTGAAGCATCGCTTCAAGGCCAAAGATATCGATGATGGTGTTTACGCGGGAAATGCAGGATCGGTAACATTTCATTATTTTTTGACGGGAATAAGCGACCTCAGTGTGACCGATCAAGAAATATTGCAGCGTGATATCGAACAATCGGCCATCCCATGGGGCGATCGCCTTTTGCTTGCTTTGCAGGAACAGTATCCGCGTGATCAGGCCCGCGAACGTCATAATTTGTACAGCGAGGCTTTTTCGCCGCAGTACCGTGAAACCACGTCGGTGCACCGTGCTGTTTCCGATATCAATATTCTTGAAGAGATTGATGATGATGCGGGTTTTGATTGCGATGTTTATCAAGAGAAAGACGATAAACGTCCTGGGATCACCCGACTCCGTATGTTTGGAAAACGAAAATTGTATCTCTCTGACATGCTTCCTATTCTTGATAATTTGGGATTGATTGTCATCGACCAATTCCCTACGTCCATTCATATTCCTGGTCACGCAGAATACAATATTGCCACGTTCCGCATTGGCGGCGTACAAAATATGAAAATTGATCTCAACTCACGCCGCAATCGATTGAAAGAAGGCATTCGTGCGGTTGTGATTGGTGCGATGTCCAATGAGCCGCTCAACCGTTTGCTTTTGCGTGCAGACATTCCTTGGACCTACACGGCGTTGATGCGTGCCTATCAGCACTACGCAAGACAATTGGGTTTGCCCTTTGCACAGGCGGTGGTTGATGAAGCTTTGCTCTCCCATGGCAATATTGTGCATGCTCTGACCGAATTTTTTCGTGCTAAATTCGATCCTGAACTTGCCGATGGTGATGGGCAAACGGTATCGCCACAGCGCCTTGAATGGATGGATCGAAGTCGTGGGTCGCTCAATACGTTGCTTGAGGGGATTGAAGATCTTACGAGTGATCAGATCCTGCGTACTATTTTTAATTTGGTAGATGCAACCATCCGGACCAATTTTTACGCACGATCGCCCCTTGAAACCTATCACATTGTTCTTAAATTCGATCCCTCCAAAATTACGCGTATGCCGGATCCACGCCCGTTTCGTGAGATCTATGTGCATCACCCGAAAATGGCGGGTTTGCACTTGCGTTGTGGCCCTGTAGCGCGCGGTGGTTTGCGGTGGTCTGATCGAAAACTCGATTTTCGTACCGAAGTTTTAGGGTTGATGGCGACGCAAGATCTTAAAAACGTCATGATCGTTCCGAGAGGCGCCAAAGGCGGGTTTGTACTTTTGTCTCCACCGTCTGATCCTGCTGAATCACGAGCGGCAGGTGACGAGGCGTACAAAATTTTTGTGCGTGCGTTGCTTGATGTTACGGATAATCTTGTGGATGGAAAACCTGTGGGGCATGATCGTGTGATCTGCCACGAGGGTCCCGATCCTTATTTGGTGGTTGCTGCCGACAAAGGCACTGCACATCAAAGTGATAACGCCAACAAAATCGCGGTTGATCGAGGTTTTTGGCTTGATGATGCGTTCGCGTCGGGCAGCTCTACGGGTTACGATCATAAAGTAGAAGGGATCACGGCCAAAGGGGGCTGGGAGTGTGTCAAACGCCATTTTCGCGAGATGGGTGTTGATCCTGAAAAAGAAAAAATCCGTGTTGTGGGCATTGGCGATATGAGCGGGGACGTGTTTGGCAACGGGTTGTTGCGAAGCAAAACGATGCTGATGATTGCCGCATTTGATCATCGCCATATTTTCATCGATCCCGAACCCGATCCTGATATCAGTTATGCAGCACGTGCGACGTTGTTTAAGGTACCACGCAGCAGTTGGATGGATTACCCGAAAGAAGCCCTGGGGCAAGGTGCGGGCATTTATCCACGCGGTGCAAAGGCGATTGCATTGTCGCCTCAAGCCCGCAAGGCACTTGGGATCGTAAGTGATGCATCGCTCAGTGGCCCTGAACTTGTGAAGCTTATTCTTGCTGCACCGGTTGATTTGCTATGGAATGGCGGTATTGGCACATACATCCGCGCCAGTACGGAAACCAACAACGACGTCGGCGATCCTGGCACCGATTTGGTTCGTGTTGTCGCCACCGATGTGCGTGCGAAAGTCATTGGGGAGGGGGGTAATCTTGGCATTACGCAATTGGGACGTATTGAACTTGCGCAACGTGGTGTTCGACTTAACACCGATGCATTGGATAATTCCGCAGGGGTTGATCTTTCTGATCACGAAGTGAATTTGAAGATCCTCTTCAAAGTGGCAGAAAATACGGGAAAACTCACGCGTGATGCGCGCAATCTGTTGTTGGAAGAAATCCGCGAAACCGTGGATGCGATGACACTCAATAACAACTGGGTTCAAAGCCGCATGGTCTCGCTTGACCAAATACGATCTCAGCGAGATTTACCTCGGTTTAGTCGGGCCCTTGATGTACTTGAAGAGCGTGTTCCATTTCGACGAAAATTATTGCAATTGCCAAGTACCAGTGCACTGAAGCAACGTGCAGAGCACGGTTTTGGATTGGTGCGTCCTGAGATTTCTGTATTGTGTGCCAACGCGAAGATGGATTTAAAGCAGCAATTGGTTGCATCCAAAGTGTTTCCGCCAGAACGCATCCAGGACGATCTCATCGCCTATTTTCCGAAACAGGTGGTGGAACAATTTCGTCATGAAATTTTAACGCATCCCTTGGCAGAAGATATTGCATTGACCATGCTTACCAATCGCATCATCGCTGATTGTGGTGCGGCTTGGATTGCTGAAACCACAGCGATGACCGGACGGACCACTCCCGATGTTTTGGAGGCTTACTTTAAAGCCACCGATCTTCTTGGGGCAAAATCGATCAAGCAACATATTGATGAAGTACAATTGCAGTTAAGCGCCGAAGCCGAATATGCATTGCGATTGCAGGTCGAAGACGCCATTGCACAGGTTGCTGAATGGACGCTGATGAATGGTTCGGGTGTGAACAGCAAATGTGAACGTGCGATCCAACTGGGTTTGGAGCATCCCGAAACATGGATGAAAACCAATCAGGAGCATGATGTTGAACGAAAGATCGAAACATGGATGACGCAATTTTTGGATCGTAGCATGGCACAGCGTTTGGCGGCCTATGGTGATATTCAAGAATTGCTTGATGCAGCCTGGTTGTCATCAGAGCTGGATATTGCGCTGGAGCTGTGTACTTCCGTGCTTACCAATGTAGGGCAACATACAGGTTTGCAGGCATACTTGCATGAAACGGTGCGTGGCACAGTGAGTGATCTTGATCGCCCCGCACAAATCTCTCTCAAACGCCGTTTGAGGCGTTATTTGCTTGAAATGGCATCCTATGAATTGTCTCACCAAGAGGCAGGTGCATGGAAACCAAGCAAGTCACTTGATGTTCTTCGGGCTGAAATGCTGGCCACGTTAGGCCATGCCGCTGATCATGATTTGGCATGTATGGTGGTGGTCGCCGATCGTGTGGAGCGACACGTGCGACGATTGCGGCATGCGGTTTAGTCAGGGCCATCGCATCTACATTTTAAAGTATTTGCCTGTCTCGCCATCCGTGTGCAGTGTCCTCCCGCATCCACAAAAGCCACGTGACGCGTATGATGTTTGGGATTTGATTGTCTTTTTTGACCGCGTCACAACGCTTTCAAGTAATTCAAACAACCGTGCGCGTCACGTGGCTTTTGTGGAAGGCGGGAGGAAACTGCACACGCAATGCCGAAAGAACGATAATCGATTCAATTTTCATGATGAATGCGCATCTTGCTCGATGTGCGACCGCGTAAGGTCAGTCAATCACCCGAAATGTACGAAACTCCAGGGTTGCTCGGTCCCATCTCGCGGCAACGTCGTCAACCTTTGCCTCTGGTGGTCCGTGGCGACACCATTTCATGAGCTCTTCAAGTGCATGGGCTGAACCTTCGGCGACGATTTCAACGGCGCCTTCCGGAAGGTTTCGAACCCATCCCATAAGACTTAATCTTTGTGCCATCTCAAGGGTCGAGGCGCGGTAGAACACACCCTGCACTTTTCCCGTTACGATCAGGTTGATGCGCTGGTGATTGTCGTTCATGATTTTGCATCATATCAGTATTGCTGATGCCTCGCCAAGTTGGTTCGTGTTGTTGAGCAACGCAGCGAACTCTTGTTCCGTAAGTATCGTTATTCCAAGCGTTTCTGCTTTGGCCAACTTGGATCCTGCATTGGCACCAGCCACGAGATAATCGGTTTTTTTAGATACGCTGCCAGCTGTTTTTCCGCCATGTGCTTGGATCAGGGCATGGATGGAATCCCGGGTATAGTGCTCAAGGGATCCGGTCACCACGAATATTTTTCCTGCAAAAAGTGTGGATGTTTTTTTATTAAGGGGTTCTGTAGGCCGAACACCCAGGGCAGCCAATGCTTTAAGTGTTTGCTGATTGCTCGGATTACGAAAAAACGCAATCACCGATGCAGCGACCTCGGGGCCAATGCCTTCAATCTCCAGCAACGCTTGGGACTCCATGCGCGCAAGTGTGTCGATGCTGCCTGCGTCGTGTGCGAGAAGCGCTGCAATGTGTTCGCCGACGTGCCTTATCCCCAAAGCAAAAATGAAACGCGCAAGAGGTCGTGTTTTGCACTCTTCAAGGGCGGCGAGAAGCAGATCTGCACTTTTTTCAGCGAATCGTTCGAGTGTCACAAGTTGTTCGCGTGTTAATTTAAACAAATCTTCAATTCTATGAACAAGCCCCGCATCCACCAGCCGTTCAACAATTTTGTTTCCAAGACCCTCGATCTCCATGGCACGGCGTGATGCAAAATGAACGATGCGTTCGCGTACCTGGGCGATGCAGTCGATGTTGGGACATCGCCATGCAACTTCCCCTTCATCGCGCTCAACGTCGGTTTTGCATACGGGGCATACGGTTGGAAATAAAAAAGGATGGGCATGGGACGGACGCAACTCCAATACCACGTGGACCACTTCGGGGATCACATCGCCTGCGCGTTGGACCACCACCGTATCGCCAATGCGCACGTCTTTGCGCGCGATCTCTTCAGCATTGTGAAGTGTCGCGCGGCTTACGACCACGCCGCCGACTTCCACCTCGCGCAAGTGTGCAACGGGGGTGAGTACGCCTGTACGACCTACTTGGATTTGAATATCATCCACCACGGTATGGGCTTGCTGTGCGGGCATTTTGTACGCCACAGCCCATCTTGGGGCACGTGCAATGCTTCCAAGTTGCTTTTGCGTACTGTGTGAATTTACCTTAATAACGACGCCGTCCATTTCGTATTCAAACGTTTCGCGGTGATGCAAAAAATAATTGTATGCGTGACGAACATCATCAATATTGCGGCACAATCGGGTAGGAAGTGTTTTAAATCCAAGCTCAGAAACCCACTCTACAAGCTCTGTATGGGTTTTGATCTCGTCAGAGATAGATGCGAGTGCATACATACAAGCGCTCAGTGGGCGCTCTGCGGTGATGTTGGGATCCAATTGCCGTAGGGATCCGCTTGCAGCATTGCGAGGATTGGCAAAAGTGGGTTCGCCGTTGTCTGTTCTGGACTGATTAAATGCGGCAAAGGCATGTTTCGGGAAGTAAATTTCACCACGAATTTCAAGAATGCCTTGTATTTGATGTCTTAGACGCAATGGGATCGCCCCGATGGTGCGCACGTTGACTGTAACGTCTTCGCCTGTTTGTCCATCACCGCGTGTGATGGCCCGGACAAGAAGGCCGTCCTCATAAACCAGCTCAATGCCCAGGCCATCGATTTTAGGTTCTACGGCGTAAGCAAGCTCTGTTTTAGGATCGATATGCAAGTGACGTCGGAGGCGCGTATCGAAATCGGTGAGCTCTTCATCATCGAACAGATTATTCAGTGACACCATGGGATGGGTGTGCACGGCTGTTTGGAAGCCCTCTTTGACAGGTGCACCGACACGACGTGTGGGGCTGTCGTCTTGCACATATTCGGGATGTTTTGTTTCAAGTGCAGATAATTCACGAAATATGGCGTCGTATTGCGCATCGGAAATCGTGGGTTGGTCACAGACGTAATAGCGATAAGCGTGTTCATTAAGTTCGTGGACGAGGGTTTGAATGCGTTTATTCACATCGATCATAGTGGGGGATTTTTGTCATGACCATGAATAGAACGCTAGGGCGTGTCATCATTTACCAACGCAGCGTCATTTGAGGCTATTTTTGGGCCTCACGAGGAGTGTGGAGCCGCGCAGCGGCGACGGAAATGACACCTTTATATATTGAGCGCCGAGCGACAACGTGAGGCGAAAAAAGAGACCAAATGGTGCGTGTTGGCTAAATGATGATATGCCCTAGATCAATCGTTGGTTCCCATGACCAACGATTTTAGAAGTGGCTGAAAGCGTTTATTAAAAGCATCTGCATTGCATAGCGTGTCACGTGTGCGTTCAGGCAGTTCTCGTTTTTCACGCTTGATGCGCTCGGGATCGTGTGCAAGTGCTACAGCTTTGGCGATATATTCTTGTCGCGTGTTGGCGATCAGATCTTCGGAACCGACCGCTGTCAGTAGGCTTGCCCCAACATTGGCAGCATGCCGTTCATCGAAGCGGCATGTGACCGATGGAACACCTCGGCTTAAAGCGTCAACGGTTGTTGTGGTGCCGTTGTATGGATAGCTATCAAGGGCGATATCGATATCATCATAGCCTTCCCATACCTTGGACCCATCGGGCGCGGGGGGAACAATCTGAATACGATCTTTCGGGATCCCCACGCGATCGGCCATGGCAAAGACGGCTTCTATATTCAGATGTGGATACCGAAGTGCCAAGCGCGCATTGGGGCATTCATCAAGAATTTTTTTCCAATCCTCAAAGATACCCTGATGCAGTTTGGTGGGATTCCCATAATAGCCAAACGTCACGAACCCGTTTTTTACACAGGGTGGTTCTTTGGCGGGTGGGGGAGCTTTGGGCAGCGCGTAAGAGAGGAAGGGGCCTTTGGGGACACGCACGATCTCTTCTGTTGATAACGCTTCAGATCCCGGTGGATCGGTGGTTGGATCCACAATGCGAATCATTTTGCTCTCTTGGGTACCTTGTAAGCCCGATGTGCTGGGATACCCAACATAGGTGATCCGTACGGGGGCGACGGGGGCAGCGATAAGTTCGGGATGTCCGGCACCCGTAAGGCCTTCAAGATCGATTACAGCATGAAAGCCCTGCGATGCAATTTTTTGTGCATCACGCATATCATCGCCTGAAAGATTTTTACCAATATCAACTATCGTGACATCGGCCCATTCTTTGAGTTCCGATAGCCAGGGTTGAGAAAAACGCGCAACGACGGTGTTGGCTGTGGGATTGGATAGGAGCACACAGATCCGAGGCCGTTCTCCTGCACGGCATAAGGCGGGGGTGGTGATGCCTTGTGCGGATATTCTTTGAGAAGCAAGGTTTGCCCATTGGTGGTGCACCTCGTGTAGAGCTTCCGGTGTGACATTGGGCGATGAGATCGAAAGAAAACACAGTTGCCGCATGGCCTTTTCTTTGGCCATTGCACCGAGATCGTATTTTTCAGCGATTGCGATGGCGCCTTTGATCGTAGCAAGACAAAGATCCTGATCCATGGATTTTTGGGCTGATGCAGAAATAGCAATGAGTGCGTTGTATTGAAACGAGGGTTGTTTGAGCATTTCTTGAAATTCGTTCGGCGGAGTTCCCTTCACAACATGTTGGGTGATGTATTCCATATAATATGAATCAAGCGCGCCATACTTCGCTTGACGTGCAGAGCTGATCAACGTGGTGAGCGCCGGATACATGCTCGAATTTTCCTTGCACCCCATAAGTTGAAAGAGCGCTCCAGTAAGTGCATTAGGCAATCCACTGACGTCCATTGGGTTATCAGTGAGAAGTTCGAGAACACGTGCGATATTTTTAGGACTTTTTGCCCAAGTGCGTACTTCTGCACCCGCTCCCATCTCTTTCGAAAGTTGGTTTTGGATACTTCGAGAAAGTGCTGTGAGGTCAATCGGATTGTTTCCTAAGCATGACCATTGCGTAGGATTTTGCATTGCGGGAGGTGGACTCAAAGCTGTTACAGCCTGCGGTGCCGTCGTTTGTGGTGGCGGTGGTAATGTGGCGAGTACTTGTTGGGCGGGTTGCGCAAACATCGGCATGGGGCCATCGGCGTGGGCCCTGAGCAGCGCACGCAATTGTTCCATTTGCTGATCTGCGTTGCCCCCATGGATTTCTTGTTGAAAATGCGATTGCATTTCTTCGGGAAGACGTTGGATGCAACGAAGAACGGATGGATCAATGCGAGGTGACATTCACATATTGTAATCGAGTTATTTCACAGTGCAACGTATTCATACCCCAAATCGCGTGCGACCACGGGATGGCGCATTTTTCCCTGATAAACGTTGAGCCCTAAGAGCAGTGCCGAATTTTTTCGGCATGCTTCGACACCGTGTTGTGCAATGTGTTTTGCATACTCAAGGGTAGCGCTGTTGAGCGCGAGCGTTGAGGTGCGTGCTACGGCACCAGGCATGTTGGTCACGCCATAGTGAACCACGCCGTCGACCACGTAGGTTGGGTTTTCGTGGGTGGTGCCATGAATGGTTTCAACGCAGCCGCCTTGGTCCACTGCCACGTCAACAATCACCGAGCCTGCTTCCATTTGGGCTACCATGTCGCGGGTCACCAAATGGGGTGCGCGGGCACCAGGGACGAGAACTGCGCCGATCAGAAGATCGCATCGACGAACGTTGCTGCGGATTGCGTCTGCGGTGGAGTAGATGAAGTTCGCGCGCGAACCAAAAATGTCTTCGAGGTATTCGAGACGTTTGAGTGATTTGTCGATGATGCTCACTTCTGCGCCCATGCCGATGGCCACTTTGGCAGCCGATGTACCGACCACGCCGCCGCCTAAAATAGTGACACGTCCGCGGCGCACGCCTGGAACGCCGCCTAACAAGAGTCCTTTGCCGCCATGTCCGCATTCGAGTAGCGAGGCGCCGATTTGCACACTCATTTTACCAGCCACTTGGCTCATGGGTTGGAGCAAGGGCAGTGAGCCGTCGAGCATTTGGATCGTTTCGTAGGCGATGGCGGTTACGTTTTTCTTGATTAACACAGGAACAAGACCGGGCACTGCGGCGAGATGCAGATAGGTGTACAAAATTTGATTTTCTTGGATAAGATCGTATTCGCTTTCAACGGGTTCTTTGACCTTGATGATCATTTCGGCGCGTGTCCACACATCTTTGGCGGTTGGCAAAACGGTGGCACCCGATTTGATATATTCTGCATCGGAAAATCCACTTTTTTCACCGGCGCCCGCTTGAACAAACACGCTGTGTCCTAAGGCAACCAATTCACGTACGGAGCCGGGAACACAGGAGACGCGCCCTTCATGGAATTTAACTTCTGCTGGAATACCGATGATCATAGGAGAGCCTCCAAGTGTCGTAGCAGTGGGGGCGATCAATTTACCAAAGTCGGCCGACGGGTCAATGGGCGTAACTATGGGTACGTGTGCATGATGCAACCACGTGTATTCTTATAGAATACAGAATTGCTTGTAACATATTGAAATTACGTGTCTTTATAGGCAGCATACATGTGTGGGCAGTCTTCATCAGAATACATCGCGACCCAATATCGCGAATTTTACTGACTTTCGACAGTTCTTGCGGGAGTTCACGGTCTTTTTGAAAGCGAGCAACCCACATTTTTCCTACAGATATTTTGCCCGTCGTGCTGGGTTTACGTCACCTAATTTTTTAAAATTGGTGGCCGAAGGAAAGCGGAACTTGTCGTCCGAATCGACAGAACGTTTTTCTGAAGCACTTACGCTCACTGCGGCGGAAAAAACAGTTTTTGAAGCCATGGTGGCATATGGGCAAGCGACGACCGACGAAGAAAGCAATCGTCATTATCAACGCATGCGCAAGCTTCAAGCGACAACGCATCCCTCCAAACTTCTCGAACAAGCCCAGTACGACGTGTACAGCCAGTGGATTGCATTGCCGATCAGAGAGCTTGCCTTGTTGCCTGGGTTTCGTGAAGACGCTGCTTGGATTGCAACCCAGCTATGGCCGGAACCAAGTCCACAGCAGGTGCGCCGCGCGTTGGATTTACTAGAACATATCGGATTGATGGTACGTGATGCGGAGGGTGTGCTTCGGCCCACCTGCGACAACATTGAAACACCTTCGATGGTGATAAGTCTCGCGGTGCGCAATTATCACCGTGCCATGTTACGACATAGCGAAGCGGCGCTTGATCGCCTTGCCGTCGATGAGCGCAACGTGAGCTCGGTGACGATCGCGCTGAGTGAGAAACAGTATGATCGTGCATGTGAACTTGTAAATCAGCTTCGTTCTACATTGTTAGATTTGGCCGATATTGAACCCGGCAATGCCAGCAAACGGGTTTATCATTTGGGTTTTCAAGTGGTACCTTTATCTCGGGAGGTTGGCAAATGAATCTGAGATTCTTTCTTTTGGTTTTATTGCTTCAGGGATGTGGTGTTGGAGGAGATGGCACCAATACGGGAAATGGAGGGACGGTTGATACTCCCTCTCAAAACATAGCGGGGCCCGAAGACGGGTTTTCATCGTCTAAGATTTTTGCAAGTGCGGCTGAGGCATTGGGTGAAGATGAATCCACGACGCTTTACATTGTGGGTTTACCGAATGCCATTGTGATTGAAAATGCCAAACTTACGATCAAAGCACGCGAACAAGAATACGTTGTGAATGTTCACTTGGACGGATCCTTTGTTGGGAAGATCACAGCCAATCATAACGATACGGTTGTTCTTTCATTGTTGAATTCGAATAGCGAGATCATCGCAACACGTACGATCCAACCTGATGCGGCATTTGATGCTACACCGATGCCTACGAGAATGGGTGAATCATCCATGGCGGCGGGAAACTCTTCGAACGATCCCTTAACGAAATTCGTGCATGATAATTTGCATGTAAATCCACCTAGTATTGTTTTTAATATTGAAAGCTCAGTGTCACATCGTCTTGAAAAATCTGGTGATGAAATCAGATTGGGTGTGATTCATGCAGGCGATATCATCTGCGCATTCGATTTTGATGGTACCAACAATCTTCCCATCAACCGCACGCGATGTGCGGTATGGGAATAATAATGAAGGAGAGGGTGATGAGAGGGAAATTATGGGCTGCATCGTTGCTTATTTGCAGCGGATGTGCGGGTTCTAGTGATTCAGAGGCTGAGAAAATAGATAAAACATTCAGCGCAAGCGCAAATAAGCTGTCATTGATCAATGATTGCCAAAGTGCTGGCGATGCCATTCGCAATGTACTGATCCAGCAAATGGAACGTGACGTTGAAAATAATAAGAATATGATGCTTGGAAATTTGGTTAGAGATTGCGATGAAGTTTACTATGAAGACGGCGGACCTATGCCAAGTGCGTCAGGTGGCGACGGTGTATTGCCTCCAAACGCTGCGGCAAGTGACAAAAACGCCAATGAAACGGCAGCCCCTGATGGACAATCTCGCGGCGGTGCGGGTGAATCCACGGGTACCAACAATCAGGTTGAGGGCGCCGACGAAGCTGACTTTGTAAAAAACGACGGCGAATTTATTTATATGGCTGCGCGTGGTTATTTTACGATCCTGCGAGGATGGCCTGCCAATGAAACCAAAGAACTTTCACACACTGAAATAAAAGGCACGCCCACGCATTTGTTAATCAAAGACAATACCGCTGTGGTTTTTAGCCGCATCGATGAGTACCTGTGCAATCCTGAGCCTTGGTATCGTGGTGGCGCAGAAACAGATGTTGCGATGGGTCGGCCTTTCTGGGGTGGCTGGTATACCAATCCACATATGCACGTCACTGTCTTTAATATTACAGACAGGGCTCATCCTGTGCGTTTGGAAAGCGCTGAAATGGATGCGCGTGTTAACTTTAATACTGCGCGTCTCATCGGCAATAAAGTCTACGCAGTGGCCGATTCCTATCGGCAGCTGACGGGATTCCAAACATGGCCGACCGATTTGAATTGGGTTTCATGTCGTGACACCGAAGTTACTGCGGATGAAATTAATGCCAAGTTTGCGCAATTGCGTATTGAAAATTTGGCGCATATCGCTGCACTTGATGTGACACAATTTATTCCTCAACTTTCGGTGGGCGAAGTGCAGGCGCAAGTGATCGATTGCAGCAATATCTATGTCCCAACCTATATCACGAGCCTCGATACGATTTCTGTGTTGTCATTTGATATCACAAATCCTGCAGGTACTGCATCGATGACACGTGTTTTAGGCAGCTCTTCAACAGTATATGCCTCGACGAATAATTTGTATTTGGCAAGTCCTCATTGGGATGACCCAGAATTTAGTATTTGGTCATGGCCGATGCCTGTCGATCAGGAAAAAACAGTGATCCATCATTTGGCACTCCCTGGAAGTGAATGGGCGTTGGCTGGTAACAATGCGGCACTTACCTATGCGGGAAGTGGTTGGGTGACGGGGCGTATTCACAACCAATTCTCTTTGGATGAGCATGAAGGTCATCTGCGTATTGCGACCACGCAGGGTTGGACATGGGATGATTCGTCAACCAATAATCTTTTCGTGACACGAACATGCAAGCCCAGTGAAGATTGTTCAGGCATTCGCGTGACGGGTGAAGTGCGTGATTTGGCCAAAGGCGAAGAGATTAAATCCACGCGATTTTTTGGAAATCGTGGGTTTATGGTGACATTTCGTCAAACAGATCCACTCTATACATTTGATTTAAGCGACCCCAATGCACCCAAAAATACGGGTGAACTTAAAATCCCAGGCTTTGCCACGTACATGCATTATTTGGATGACACCCATTTGCTGACAGCGGGTTATAATGCCAGCGAAGAGGGTCGCATCACCGGGTTACAATTCCAGATTTTGGGTGTGGGTGACATGAGCAAGCCAACGCAAGATCATGTGTTTACGATTCCAACCCAAGGCAGTTATTCAGAAGCGGTTGATAATCATTTGGCATTTACCTACTTTGCCAGTCACAATCTTTTGGCATTGCCACTTTCTGTGTGTGAATTGCGCGATGATGCAACCTACGAATGGGATCTGAAGCTTGCATTTGCGGGTTTGCGTGTTTTGCGTGTCACGGCGGAAAATGGCTTTAAAGACTTAGGTGGTATTGATCACCGTTCAGCAAGCGTACAATCAGACGCAGTGGGTGCAGACAGTTGCTGGAGCTTCTGGGGCGATCCCAATGTGTTTGTACGTCGAAGCATTTTCATGGCCGATGCTGGCAAAGTTTATGCGTATTCATTGGCTGAAGGAGATGTGCGGGTGGCTGAAGTGGTGGATGACGGCGTGACGCATCCCATTGCTGAAGTGGTGATGCCTGCGGTACCGGAGCCCACAACATCGCCTTGGGAAGCATGCAGTGAGGGTAGCGGTGGTCCTGGGATAGAAGATGATGAGCCTAAGTCCGATGATGCAGGCAGTAGCGATGCATCGAATGGTTCGGTTCCAGTCTCCTCTTCACCAAACTAAAACGCAAACGATGCTGCTGCGGCGGTTGCGCCCAGCAGCATCAATCGTACGGGCTCTGCCATTTTTGCCCAGCCTTTGTTTTCCGTCCAACCCGAGATTGTGACTTGCGATGCAATCGCTGCTGCAGCGGATAGCGTCAGTAGCCAATGGGGCAAACGCGTTTCAAAGAGTACGTGAAAAAATGCAAGCCCAGCAATCAACACAAAATTGATGACGATGTACCACGGTGAAATATTCTTCATCACCGGAACGTATTTTTTGAATGTCATGCGTGTGGGATCGGGTTTTGCTATATGCGGAGGAAGATTGGATGGGAGCCACGCGGGGTGTGCGATCCATGCATAAAGTTTTTGCTTCCATGAAGTCGATTGGGATGCAAGGTTCCTAATATGATCAAGAATGAGAAAATTGGCCCATAGAGGATTGTAGGTCTGGATGGGTGTGGTGATCCCATAGACGGGTGCTTCTTCTTCCTCTTGAAAAGTCCCAAAAAGACGATCCCAAACAATGAAAATCGCACCGTAGTTACGATCTAGATATTTGAGTTGCACGCCATGATGCACGCGATGATGGGATGGTGTATTGAATATCCATTCGAGAGGCCCAAGTTTTCCTACAAGCTCGGTGTGAATGAAAAATTGGTACAAACGATTGATCCCATAGCCCACAAGGTAATGGATTGGACTTACGCCCAAGAGTGCCAAGGGTGCATAAAAGAAAAACCATGTGATGGGTTCAAAAAGGGGTTGTCTCAATGCAACCGCCAAATTGTAATCTTCGCTTTGATGATGTACGCCGTGAACTGCCCACATGACATTGACCACATGACTTGTGCGATGCCACCAGTAAAACATGAAGTCGATGCCGAACACGGCCAGAACCCATGGGACCCACGAATTTTCGGCATAGGTGATCAGCGCCAAGCGTTGAAAAAGAACGGCGTACAATCCAAACGTGATCGTTTTGAAGAAAAACTCGGACACTTGAAAGACAATACCGCAGCCAATGTCGGATGCAGCGGTTCCAAGATGGTAAATTTCTTTATGTTTTGCGCGCCCAATGAGCCACTCAATCAGCATGCAAACAAGAAAAAACGGGATCGCGAACGCAGTATAATTCAAAACAGGTTGTTCCATGGGCCCCCACCTTATGGATTATTGAACTAACGAAGCCCAAGGTGCTTGTCTAGGCCTGTTCTTCCTCAAACAAGGACGAATTGTTATACGCAGAATGTCCGAAGCGATCATCTGAGGGGGATCGGAGATCGTCCATGGCAGCATCATGCATAGCTCGGTTTCCATTAAGGATGTCATCGAGGCGATCCTTCACAAAAGGCAACATGGGTACATTTTCAATACGTTGAAGCACATGTTTGCCGTGGGCATCGTAAATGACCACAGAACCCGCGCAGCATAAAATCATCTCAAAGAGATCGGGGTATTCGCATCGAATGGATTTTGCGCCGCGTGAAATGGAAAATTCTTGTTTGCCAAAGGATATATGTTCAAATTCTGTCGCACTAAATCGCCATTTATGCTGGATACGTGTCCATAGGTACATGACTGCATAGGGTACACAAAGAAACGCACTGATGATCAGGGATACTTTGGGATCCATTGCGAGATCCAGTTCGCGCAGAAATTTAAGGATATGCAGATCCGTAAATATTTTCCGTTCATGAAGCCACATGCCCAAAAAGGAGAGCATTCCGAGAAACAGAAACCACATGAAGGCGTGATTGCGTTCTAGATCAACCCCCATGGCGAGAACAACAATAAAGCTCACAACGATAAAAACCCACGCAAGGATTTCTTGTGAAACGCCGATCCAGCCAAGCAGCCACAGGAGAGGGCCTATCACGATCACGGGCCATGCAAAAATCAATTTGGGGTATGCATGAAACTCAACCATGGATTCGTATTTTTGCCTCGCCATAACGCCATATTGTGTCGGGGACGCGGGGTCGGTGCAAGCTCATGTTAAAAATCGATCACGGATCATGCGAATATCCTGCAATTCGCCCAGCAAATGATAGGTTAAACACGATTCTTCGGCGCGAAGAAACAGATTTCTCGCCTCATGATGTCGATCGCGTGCAGCGCACCAGGCGGCTTGCCCCGCCCAAAAAAGACCTTCACGCAGCTTCAATTGTTGCGATTCACGTACATAATAGCGTTGAACCCAATGGGCTATCTCTTCAACGAACGGGCGACGATCGCCTTCTTGCCAAGCGATGGCGGCGACGACCAAAGCAACACCTGGTGTTTGATTGGTGGGATGGCGCAGGCGACGTCGTCGCAATTCGAGGACATCATCGTGGATGGCATTAAGCGCTTGCGTATGGTGACCCGAAAGGGCGCGTGAAAGATGCAAACGGGCACCTGCCACAAGGCGATAGGAGATATCACCCGCGCGACTGGTGAGTGCGATGGCTTGCTCAAGCATGGCTTCGCCTTCCATGTGTTTGCCACTTCGCACATGCGCGTGCCCTAGAAGATATTGCGCCCATCCACGTCCAGCGTGATCATCCATGTCATCGGCCAGTTGCCAGAGTCGTTGGCCTACGGCTTTTGCGGCTTCGGTTTCACCTATCGCGAGAAGGCACTCGGCACGAAGCTCTAGGGCCGACCGCAACACAAGAGGTGTATTCGCTTCATGCAATTGCCGTTCTGCATCGCGTCCTGCTTCGATGGCCTCATGGATCTGACCAGAACATGACAGTGCGAGAAGACGCATGGTCGCATTCCATCCCCGTTCTCTTGGTGTGCCGTGTTCCATGGCAATTCGCTTGGCAATGTCGAGTAGCTGCAAACCTTGTGCCGTAAAATTGTATCCGCACAAAAGATACCCACCCATAGACAGAGCATCGGCTGCCGCACGGCTCGGACCGATGCTGCAGCCTGTATTGAGGGTAAGCAGTGCATAGTAAAGTGTTCTTGGGAAATCGGTAAAATAATAAGCTTGCTGGAGCATGCCAGCTGTTGCACACAATGTTTCTTTGCGAGGATCTGGAAGGATGTTGCGTGGAATATCATTGCGTCTCAAAACACCTGAAATGCGAATAGAGACGCTAAGCAATTGTTTGATGATACGCAAGGAAAGGATGACTCCTCCACGAGGCGGTTTGAATCCCAGTGAGGTCAGCACATGCTCTAAGGGGCCTGCAGCACCGCGAACATTGCCCTGGAGATATTCGAGATCGGCGAGTTTTCTTAATACGTTGATCTGATGCAACCCGTGCAAGACCTTGGCTACTTGGGCGTAAAGGTGTTCTGCTTTTTTATAATGGCCAGCCAAGGTGCACATATCGCCAAATAGCTCAATATCGACGATATCAAGTGCCTTACCAGATGTTGCTATGATCTCTTCGGCTTGATGATACAGCGCCACCGACTGTTCAAATGCAAAGCTTTGCGATCGCATTTGCGCGGCACGAAGTACATACGGAAGACTTTCTTCATGCCTCCTCGCGCCTACAAGATGCCTTGCGATCTCGACTACATCAGTGTCTGTTTTATTTTGAAGCAATAACTCAGCGATGATGCCGTGATAGTGACATCGTTCTTGATCCGAAAGATGGCGCAATACAGTTTCACGAAGCCTGTCATGCTTGAATTGATAGTATGGATGCTCACGGGTGGGTTCATCAAAAAATTGTGCTCGGCATGCTTCATCAAAACCGTGATATGCGCGGTTTTCGCTGATATTTGCCGCTTGTCGTACGAGCTCAAAGGGAACGATACGGCCGATGACTGTGGCAATGGCAAGAATTTCTTTGGTATTGGCTGAGAGCCTTGCCGCTTGATCGCCGATGGCATCTTGCAATGACGTCGGCAATTGAGGGATCCCCGCATGGGTATGGGACACACTCCATTGTCCGTCTAGGAAGCTGAGATGACCGCGTGCCATCATGGCATGTAAGATCTGCACGACAAATAACGGGTTTCCGCGTCCTTGCTGATGGACCTTCGTGCCGAGATTTTCGCAGGCATGATCGCGATGCCGCAAAAGCATGGATGCGATCATGTCGCTGGTATCGCTTTCAGACAAAGGTGTTAGATAAAATTTGATGGCGTACGCACTTCGGTTGTCGGAAAAAAGCCGTTGGATTTCGGGGATCTCACTGGATGGGCGCTGCGTGGTGATAAAAAAACAGGGCACGGTTTTTCCGCTTTTATGCGAAGCATGCAGTGCATCGATCAAAGCTTGAAGCAATTCTAAAGAGGGTCCATCGGCCCATTGCAGATCATCGATCATGATCAAACAAGGCTGGGCAAGTGCCACAAGCCTATTTCCAATGGCGCGAAATGCCTCGCCCCGGGTTCCATGCGTGTGGATATTTTCGTTTAACGGAGATCCTGCATGGATTTGTAAATTCGTAGGGGTATCCACTTCGGTGGGGGCACTGGTCATGGTGTGTGTGGTGGCGGGTGAACTTTTTATTTTTCCACCGCTGTACAAAAACTCCAACAAGGGCACCAGAGGTTCATAGGGCACCATGGCTTCGGCACGGCACACGGAACTTATCACCGTGATATTGTGCTTTTGTGCGTAGCGCTTGGCTTCGCGTGCAAGTCGAGATTTGCCGATGCCTGCGGCGGCTTCTAGGCCCAAGAGACACACGTGGCGATCGATGTTTGCATGCATGACGCCGTCGATCATGTTCACGATCGTTTTTAATTCTTGGATACGACCGACGCACCGTGGATGTGCAAGATAGCCTTTGTTGATGCAATGTGTTGGCTTCGGCGTTTCGGTGGTTTGGGATTTGAACCATGTATCGACGGCATCAAGTGCAGCGGCAGCGGTTGAAAATCGGTCATTGGGGGAAACACTGGTGAGGCCAGTAAAAATCGATTGAAGTGATGACGTTGGATCACCAGGCGATGTGAAAGGTTGTGTTTGTTGTATGCGTGCTTGAACCCATTGTTCTTGACTGTCGTTGCCGCGAAGCCCGAAAGGCGATTTTCCGGTGAGAAGTTCATAAAGAACAACACCTGTGGCATAGAGGTCACAGCGTGGATCCACGTCATCGCATGCCAGTTGTTCGGGAGCCATATAGGCCAAGGAACCTTCGGGATGATTGCGAGGATTCCACCATTCTGTTTCTGAAAACGTGGCGATCCCGAAATCCGCAAGTTTGATATGGGATGGGCCGGTATCGTCTTGTTGTTCAATGAGAATATTTCTTGGCTTGATGTCTCGGTGAATAATATCGTGTCCATGAATGTGATCGAGCGCGACAAGAATTTGTCGAAGGATGTGCATGGTTCGGATTTTAGGACATGGTGCACGTCCGGCGAGATCGCCATGGGGCATAAATTCGATGGTGAGATAATCGAGCCCTTGGTCGGTTCCATAGTTGAGCATGCGAACGCAGTGGGGATGGCTTAAGGATACCGACGTTCTGAATTCACGTTTAAAACGTGATACACCGTGTATATTTGTTTCAAAAGATTTGAGTGCGACGCGGATGTTTTCGTGACGATCAAAAGCAAGATAAACAATGCTACTTCCACCACGCCCAAGTTCTCGCTGAATCTCGTAGCGATCGGCAAAATATTGCCCCGGTGCAATGATGGCGTTGTTCATGCCGCGAGATGACGTTGTTGTTCAACATGTGTGCTCATTACGGTATGTACACGTTGTGTGAATGTTTCGACGGATTCATGGGGTGTACCACGCATGGGCTCTAACACTTCAACGATTAATCGTGCTGAATGTGAGAATAGCCGTCCGTGTTTCGGGATCACACTCATCCCACCGTGAATCACCACAGGGATCACGGCAACCTGGCATTCTTCTGCCAATGCAAAGGCTCCGGTTTTAAACGGGAGAAGTGTGCCATCACGACTGCGTGTGCCTTCAGGAAACATCATGACCGGTATACCGCGGCGAAGCCACATGCGACAGGCATCCATCATGTGCGAGATACTTTTTTTGTCACCGCGTTTGAGAGGAATGTAACGGCACAGATGCATGTTCCATCCTAAAAATGGAATTGAAAAAACCTCTTTTTTGCTGACCCATTTAAATTGTCGAAACAAACAAAAGCACAGCACGATATCTGCAATCGATGTGTGATTGGCGACAAAAACGTAAGGGGTGTTGGGCTTGATCCTCTCGCGATGAATCACTTGCACATACCATCCCGGAAACAATTTTGCGTATAGGGTAGCCCACGCACAGGAAAAAAGGTGATTGATCCGCCGATTGGGATCAAAAGGTGTGGTCACGATCCAAATCACACATGCGATGATAAAATTGAGGACACAGGTCCCAATCAATACAGTCCAAAAAATCGCAGAAAATAGAAAATTGCGCATGTTAATCCCACACAAGATGTAGCACGCTGTGGGCTTTGTTGTCAGGTGCTCGCAAGGTGGATTTGCGTGCCCGCGGTGCCCCGCGAGGCATCCAGCAGGTGAAAATCATCGCAAATCACCGCGCGACGTCCAGGTCTATCCACAAATTGCAGTACGGCTTCAATTTTTGGACCCATGCTGCCAGGTTCAAATTGGCCCTCATGCGCCCATTGTTTCAATGCCTCGGGGCTTGTTCGGGTGATAATTCGTTCTGTGGGGCGCTGAAAATCGATCATGACGTAGGGCACTGCAGTACAGATCACAAGCAACTCGGTATCCAATTGGTGTGCAAGTAAGGCTGAGGATCGATCTTTGTCGATCACGGCATCGACACCATGCAAGCCTTCCGCCGTTTGGATCACCGGAATACCACCTCCGCCTACGGCAATGGGGACGCAATTGGCGGCAAGCATGGCCAGGATGGCATCGCGTTCAATGATCTCCTTTGGAATAGGTGATGGCACAACACGGCGCCATTGGCCGTTATTGCGCTGTTGCATGATCCAGCCTCGCTCTTGTTTGAGTCGTTGTGCTTGTGCAGCGTCAAAGTGTGGCCCGACAGGCTTGCTGGGAATGAGCAATCCAGGATCATCAGGATCAACACGCACCTGTGTGATCATGCTGATGACGGGCCTCGCAATCCCTAGATTGTGCAGCGCATTGCCTAAAGCTTGCTGGAGCATGAGTCCGATGCTGCCTTGGGTTTGTGCGCTGCACATAAACAAAGGCAAGGCATGTGTGGCACCACCCTCGTTTGCTTTTTCCATGACGGTCAACAGATGGCCCACCTGAGGGCCGTTTCCATGGGTCATCACCACCGACCATCCATCACGAATTAATTCGGCGATGGCGCGCCCGGTGCGTGCAGTATTTGCGAATTCATCTGAAAATGTTTTGGCATGATCTGAATTTGAGAGTGCGTGCCCGCCAATGGCGATCACGGCTGTTTTGGATTTCATTGATGGAGAGTAAAGAAGACGATGGCGTGCGATGCAAGTTAGGGCTGCTGCATTTGAGTTTTTTGCAGTGTCTCGCCATCCGTGTGCAGTGTCCTCGCACGTCCACAAAAGCCACGTGACGCGC
>SYDY01000018.1 GCA_005801425.1 Bdellovibrionales bacterium
CCGATGGGCGTGCATACCGGCGATTCGATTACAGTGGCACCCGCACAAACATTGACCGATCGTGAATACCAACGCATGCGTGATGCGGCCATGGCGATTTTGCGCCGTGTGAAAGTGGAAACGGGCGGGTCCAACGTCCAATTTGCCGTCGATCCAAGCAATGGCCGTATGGTGATTGTTGAAATGAATCCACGTGTGTCGCGCTCAAGCGCGCTTGCCTCCAAGGCCACAGGATTTCCGATAGCCAAGATTGCTGCCAAATTGGCGGTGGGTTACACACTAGATGAGATCCCCAACGACATCACCAAGATGACGCCGGCGTGCTTTGAGCCTTCCATTGATTATGTGGTCACAAAAATTCCAAAATTTGCGTTTGAAAAATTTCCAGGCGCGGACACGACTCTTGGCACACAGATGAAGTCTGTGGGCGAAGTGATGGCCATTGGTCGAACGTTTAAAGAATCGTTTTTAAAGGCATTGCGATCTCTTGAAGCACGTGAGCCTGAACGCCCTGATCATTTGCCCGATGAAACGGTATTGCGCGCGCTGTCGCGCCCTTCTGCGGATCGTATTCGTATGGTTTTGCAGGCGCTTGAACGCGGATTTTCGGTGTTGGAAATCTCGGAGCGTACTGGCATCGATCCATGGTTCTTGGATCAGTTTCAACAGATTGCCGATTTACAACGTCAATTGCGTGGACGAACGCTTGAAAGTATCTCTGCAGAAGAGATGCGTCATGCGAAAGAATACGGCTTCTCTGACCGTCGCTTGGCCCACAGCACAGGCAGCCATGTCGAAGCGGTGCGTTTGCATCGAGAGGCATTGGGGGTTACGCCGGTCTACAAACGCGTGGATACATGCGCGGCTGAATTTGAGTCATTTACACCTTATTTGTATTCGACCTATGAATCGGAAGATGAAGCCGATGTGTCGTCACGTCGCAAGGTCATGATTTTGGGCTCAGGACCCAATCGTATCGGTCAAGGCATTGAATTTGATTATTGCTGCTGCCATGCGGCCTTTGCGCTTGCAGACATGGATGTTGAAAGCATCATGGTCAATTGCAATCCCGAAACGGTATCGACCGATTACGACACAAGCGATCGCTTGTACTTTGAACCGCTGACCCGTGAAGATGTCTATGAAATTTATAAGCGCGAAAAACCGGATGGCATTATTGTCCAGTTTGGTGGCCAGACTCCGCTGAATCTCACAGGTCCACTCAATGAAATGGGCGTGAAAATTTTAGGGACGTCACCAGACTCGGTGGATCTCGCTGAAGATCGTGAACGGTTCAATCAATTGCTTGACCAGTTGGGGATCAAATATCCACAACATGGATTTGCAACAGATGTTGAAGAAGCGCGCGTTTGCGCCGATGCAATTGGTTATCCTGTTCTTGTACGTCCATCCTATGTGCTGGGTGGTCGTGCCATGGCGATTGTGAATGCGCCTGAAGATTTAGAGCAATACGTGACAGCGGCATTGCATGCGAGTTCAGAGCGACCCACGATTTTGATCGACAAGTATTTGGAAGATGCATTTGAGTTTGATGCGGATGCGTTGTCCGATGGTGAAAACTGCATCATCGTCGGTATTTTGCAGCACATCGAGCAAGCAGGCGTTCATAGCGGTGACTCCGCATGTGTTTTGCCTCCGCACAATATTGCACCTAAACATGTAGAAACCATCCGCACGCAAACACGCGCGCTTGCTCGCGCCCTAGGGGTGGTTGGTCTCATGAACGTGCAATACGCTGTGCATGAAGACGAAGTGTATGTGCTTGAAGTCAATCCACGTGCGTCGCGTACGGTGCCGTTTATTGCGAAAGCCACGGGTGTTCCGATTGTTAAAATCGCAACGCAATTGATGCTTGGCAAAAAACTTCCGGATCTTGGGTTCCATGATGATCTTGAAGTCAATGCATGTTTTGTTAAAGCGCCGGTGTTTCCGTTTGTTAAATTTCCAGGCACGGATCCACTTCTTTCGCCTGAAATGAAGTCGACGGGCGAAGTGATGGGCATGGCCGATTCGATCGGCGAAGCCTATTACAAAGCGCGTCTTGCTGCAGGCATGCGTTTGCCCGATTCAGGCACTGCATTTATTACGGTGAACAAACGCGATCATCAAACGGTTGTGCCTATCGCCAAGCGATTGATTGAATTGGGATTTGCCGTGGCTGCAACACGCGGTACGGCGAAGGCGCTGCGCGATGCGGGCGTGGCTGTGCGCGAAGTGAAAAAACATAGTGAGGGACGGCCCAACTGTGTGGATGATATTCGCAATGATATTTTTCAATTGATTGTGAATACACCGATGGGTGAATCGGCACGGCGCGATGGGACTTTGATTCGCCAAGCGGCTGTGTCCCATGGGATCCCATTTTTTACAACGCTTGCAGGTGCGGTTGCGGGTGTCGAAGCTATTGCGGTCTTGCAGCAGCAGGGGGTTTCGGTGAAGTGTTTGCAAGATCTGCATGGGGTGTAGAACGGACCCCCACCGCTCGCATGGCGAGCGACTCCCCCTCGCAAGCGAAGGGGAGTATGAATGGTAGAGGAGTATAGATATGGCCGAAAATTTTACATTTGATGTGTCGTCATCGTGTGATTTGCAAGAGGTGGATAACGCCGTCAATCAAGCGAACAAAGAACTGAGCGTTCGTTATGATTTTCGCAACATCACATTTTCCATTGAATGGAAACGTGACGAAGACAAAATTCTATTGGCATGTCCGGATCGCACGAAACTCGCAGCCATCATGGAAGTACTTCGCACAAAAATGGCCAAACGTGGTGTGCCGCTGAAGAATTTGAAAGAAGGTGATGTCGTTGATGCCGGTGGCGGGACGGTTCGTCAGCAACTGGATTTGCAACAAGGGATCCCTGGGGACATTGCGAAAAAAATTGTGAAGTTTTTGAAAGATCAAAAACTTAAAAAAGTTCAGGCTTCGATCCAAAGCGATCAGGTTCGCGTGGCATCACCCTCAAAAGATTCGTTGCAAGAAGTAATGACATTACTTCGGCATGAAGATTTTGGAATAGAACTTAATTTCTCTAACTACCGGTAATCACTCGATATTTATCTCTACTTTGACCGATAGATACATATTCCGACTTCGTGCAATCCCTTGGGTTACACTTGACGTATGAATGACTTTTTTCATCGTTTTGGGCAGCCCGGAGGTTTGTTTCGGGGAAAGGCCCCAGAAGATCTCTCATCGTGGGCTATTTTTAAGTTGATTGAGTCTGTGCAAGTGAGGTTGGTGTATCAGCCGGTGGTCGATCTCGAAAATGGCACAGTGTACGCCTTTGAGGCTTTGGCGCGCAGTAATTCGTCACATTATGATTCGCCTGTCGACATGTTTCATGCGGCCTCTAAGGCGGGTTTATCGGGGCGTTTGGGGCATATGCTGCGTAGGATGGCCGTGGAAGAATGCCCCAATCAGCGTTTGTTCCTCAACGTGAATCCCAATGAATTTGATCACGATTATCTCATGCGGGGGGATGATCCTGTCTTTTCCCATTTGGCAGAGGTTTTTTTGGAAATTACCGAAACGGTGCCTTTGAGTCATTTTCAGATGTGCCACAGCATTTTGGAAGAAGTGCGTGGTCGGGGTGTCTCGCTTGCGATCGATGACTTGGGCGCTGGTTTTTCAAATTTGAAATACATCGCTGATTTGGAACCGGAGATTGTAAAATTTGATCGAAGCTTGATCTCCAATGCTGATCGCTCAGAGCGCCAGCGTCGTTTGATGGGGGCTTTGGTGCATTTGTGCAATGACATGGGTGCACGTGTGGTGGCCGAAGGCATTGAAACCGAAGGCGAGCTTAAAGCGGTGATCGATTCGGGAGCGCATTATGGTCAAGGTTATTACTTGGCGCGTCCAGCCTATCCACCGCCTTTGGTGAATTGGCCTGAAGCAAGATAACCAGCATTGCCTGCTTACACTTCGTTGCCATGTTGCATGCCATCGTCGTACAATCGTTCATCATGCTGTTATCCGCGGATCGTATTATCTACGAAGGTTTTGCATACCCTGACGCAGGCATTGAGATTTCGGACGATGGTCGGATCGTGGCGGTAGCGCCGCTTTCTGCCCTGGGGACGCCCGATGAGGTGCTGCATGGCAAAGTCATTTTGCCTGGTATGATCAACGCCCATTCTCAGGCATTCCAGCGCATACTTCGTGGACGCACGCAGTTTGCAAGTCCCAATCAGAAAGACGATTTTTTTCTTTGGCGTGACAGCATGTATCACGTGGCCGGATTGATGGAGCCCGAGTCGTTGTACACCGTAGCGCGACAGGCATTTTTAGAAATGCTGTTGTCGGGTGTGACCACGGTGGGTGAATTTCATTATATTCATTATCAGCCGGATGGTGAGCCCTACGAAGACTCCAACGCCATGGGCTTGGCTTTGATTGAAGCGGCACGCGATGTGGGAATACGTATTTCGCTGTTGCAGGTGGTGTATCTGCACGGTGGTTTTGGCATGGCACTTAATCCTTGGCAGCGCCGTTTTGCGGATCCGTCGATTGAAGTGGCCAACGATCGTTTTGAGGCATTGGTGCGCAAGTTGCTTGAGTATCGTGATGTGCGATTGGCATGGGGCATAGGAGCCCATTCGATGCGGGCGGTCGATTACGATGAAATCATGTCGCTTAAACTTCGTTTGGCGCACATGCCATTTCATCTTCAGGCGTCCGCCTTTGACGATGAAGTGGACGATTGTTTAGATCGTCATGGCGAACGGCCCGTCGAGCTTTTAGCTCGACGTGAATTGTTTGATGCATGCACAACATTGGTTCATGCAACCCAACTGACGGATGCCGAATGCGATTCGATTGCAAAACTCGGTGCCGTGGTGTGCATGTGCCCAAGTGCCGAGGCGGATATGGGGCACGGGATTGGTCGTGCGGCCGATTTACTGAAACGTGGGGTATCGGTGGCTTTGGGAACCGACAATCAATTGGGGTCATCGATTTTGGCCGAAGCGCGTATGGTGGAATTACATGAGCGTTTGCGATCGCATGAACGCAACCGTTGTGTGGCGGACACCAATACCTCGGTGGCAGCCCATACGCTCAATATGGCGACGCTGCATGGCGCGCGGTCGCTTGGAATCGAAGCCGGGATATTGCGATCACGCAAATGGGCAGATCTGGCGGTGTACGATTTGACCGATCCACGTCTTGCAGGACTCGATGGTTGGTCGCTTTTGCCGGGCCTCATGTTTGGTGATTTGCCTCGTGTGACCGACGTGATGGTGGGTGGAAAATTTGTGGTGCGTGATGGCAAACACGAAGGCGCCCAAGGGATCACCGAGAAGTATACGACCTTGGTGCAGTCTATGTATCCTGCGTGATGGGGTGGTGTTTTTTGTATGTCCATTGAAAATTACACCATTTTCGTGTAAGATCTTGGTATGATTGAGAGAAATCTTGGCGCGTATTTGCTGCAACGTGTGAAAGAAGCGCCTGTTCTCACGGTTTTAGGTCCGCGTCAGTCTGGCAAAACCACACTTTTACGTCATTTATTTCCTCAAAAACCCTATGTTTCTTTGGAAGATCCAGAGCATCGCGAGGAGGCTGAAACAGATCCTCGCGCTTTTTTAGGCCGATTTCCAAGTGGTGGAATTTTGGATGAGATCCAACGTGTGCCCACGTTGCTTTCCTACATTCAGGGCATTGTGGATGCACATAAGCAGGCGGGTGAGTTTATTTTAACGGGTTCGCAGCAATTGGGATTGCTTGCGTCGGTGTCACAATCGCTTGCGGGGCGCACGGCGCTGGCCACATTGTTGCCATGCAGCTTGGATGAACTCAGTCGTTTTTCAGATGCTCCATCGACATCGTTGGATCATGTGATGCTGACGGGAGGCTATCCGCGTATTTTTGATCGGCATGTGCCGCCGCACGGTTGGTTAAGTGATTACATCGAAACGTATATTGAACGTGATGTACGGCAGATCCAGAATATTGGCGATTTGCGTGCATTTCGTCGATTTGTGCAGTTGTGTGCGGGGCGTACGGCGCAGGTTCTCAATATGTCGAATCTTGCAGCCGATGCAGGGATCAGCCACAACACAGCCAAAGCGTGGCTCAGTGCGCTTGAGGCGAGCTTTATCATCTTTTTGTTGCCCGCATTTCATCGCAATTTAAACAAACGTCTTGTGAAGGCGCCTAAGCTGCATTTTGTTGATACCGGCATTGTATGTTCTTTGTTGGGCATTGAATCGACGACAGTGCTCAATCGCCATCCGTTGCGCGGTGCAATTTTTGAAACCTGGGTGGTATCGGAAATTTACAAGCAGCGTTTGCATGGTGGCAAAAAACCGAACATGTATCACATGCGCGACACGCGGGGCCGCGAAGTGGATTTGTTGATCGAAGATGCAACGACACTTACGGCCGTAGAAATGAAATCAGGACAAACCATCGCCCAAGATTTTTTTGCGCAGCTCACTTACCTTGGTGAACTTGCGGCGTCTGATCCACTGATTGCATCGTATGTGCCACGCCTAATCTATGGCGGAAATGATTACGTGATGCGTTCGTCTGGTGAAGTGTTGGGTTGGGCGAAAATACATGATTGCGTGTGGTGATTGATCTTTGATACCGGCCGTGGGCACCCGCCTGACCTTTATTGCTTTTGCGGGTTTGCTCCTTTCGGTTGCGCTGGGCGGCCTCGCATCGTTGCAGCCGCGGCGCGCAGCGCGAATGCTTGTACTGGCGGTGCTGC
>SYDY01000019.1 GCA_005801425.1 Bdellovibrionales bacterium
ATCGAACGCGGAATTATCACAGTTGGTGAAGAAGTTGAAATCGAGGGCCTGCGTCCAACGATTAAGACCATTGTCACTGGTGTTGAAATGTTTCGCAAGCTTCTTGACCAAGGCCAAGCAGGTGACAACGTAGGTTGCTTGCTTCGTGGTACCAAGCGAGAAGAAATCGAACGCGGCCAGGTTCTTGCTAAGCCGGGCTCAATCAAACCGCACAGCAAGTTTAAGTGCGAAGTATATGTTCTTACCAAAGAAGAGGGCGGTCGTCATACACCGTTCTTCAATAACTATCGTCCTCAGTTTTACTTCCGTACAACGGATGTGACTGGCAGCATCAAGCTTCCTGAAGGAACCGAGATGGTTATGCCTGGTGACAATATTGGAATGGATGTTGAATTGATTTCACCGATTGGTATGGAAACCGAGCTTCGGTTTGCAATCCGCGAAGGTGGCCGTACAGTTGGCGCCGGCGTGGTGACTGAGATCGTGGAGTAACACATGGCGTCGGGTCGAGATTTGATTGCGCTTCAATGTGAAGAGTGTAAACGAAAAAATTACACATCGACAAAGAATCGCAAAAAAACAACGGATAAACTTGCTTTTAGCAAGTTTTGCCCATGGTGCCGTAAACACATGAGTCACAAAGAAGCGAAAATCAAATGATCTTCGTTACTTGGCTGAGAAACAATAGTTAATTAGAGATTGCGTTAACCATCGGTGCTCGGTATGACGTTTTCTCGTACAGGCCAGTAGCTCCAATTGGTAGAGCGACGGTCTCCAAAACCGTATGCTGTGGGTTCGAGTCCCTCCTGGCCTGCCATGTGTTTATTTGGGGAGGATGAACGATGCAATCACGACAGAGGTACATCGTTGTTGGCGTGCTTTCTTTGATGCTGGTTGTGTCAATGGTGTGCGCTCATGGTTTTAAATGGTTGTGGGACTATTTTGCCTGGTATGATCCAGCTCTTCTTGGCATTAGGGAGTTGCCACTAAGTGTTGCTTTGGGGTATGGTACCGGTCTTGTTGGTGTTTTGACGTGTTTTTTCAATCCGAGAGTAAACCTACTCATTGGCGAAGTCGCTGATGAGTTAGGTCGGGTCACATGGCCCGCCCGGAAAGAAACAGCCGATTCTACGCTTTCTGTGGTTGTAACTGTGCTGATTTGTTCGGCTTATCTAGGTGTTTTAGACGCGCTATGGCTTTGGATAACCAATTGGCTTCTTAGTAGTGCTTGAAACCCCCTGATTTCGCTTTGTTTGTGTGCGGAGAGACGTGGTTATGGATTCTGAGAAACCAAATGATACGGTAATCGAAGAGTCGGCTGCGGATTCTTCTGCTTCAGCAGACCATCCTGTAGGGGACGTCCCTGCTAATTCTAATCTGAAATGGTACGTTGTTCATACACATTCAGGTTCGGAAAATCGTGCGAAAAGTTCGCTGGAAGAAAAAATACGCAGGGCTGGTTTGCAGGAGATGTTCGGTGAAATATTGGTGCCATCGGAAGATGTTGTTGAGCTGAATAAGAACGGCCAACGGCGTTCTGTTAAACGTAAATTTTTTCCAGGCTACATGCTCGTTCAGATGGAACTAAACGAGCGAACCTGGCATATCGTGAGATCTACGCCAAAAATCAGTGGATTTGTGGGTGGCACAACAGAACCACCCAGTATTCCAGAGCGTGAAGTGCAAAGGCTCACAAAAGAGATCGATGAAGGGACGCTTAAAGCCCAACCATCGATTCAATTTGTTGATGGTGATAACGTCCGAGTGGTTGATGGCCCCTTCGCAAACTTTAATGGTGTGATAGAAGCGGTTAACCCAGATAAGGGCAAGGCGCGTGTGCTTGTTTCTATTTTTGGAAGATCAACACCGCTTGAGTTGGATTTTATACAAATCGAAAGAACATAGGCGCCTGTGGTTGGTTCGGGCTTTATCTCCCAAATAACTGATCACTTCATGTGAGGGTTGTGCGATGGCAAAGAAAATCGTTGGTAAAATTAAGCTTCAGGTCCCGGCTGGTAAGGCGAATCCATCACCACCTATTGGACCAGCGCTTGGGCAGCATGGTGTGAATATTATGGGATTCTGCAAAGAATTCAACGCCCGAACACAGGCCGAAACGGCATCTGGGATGATAATTCCAGTGATTATCACCGTTTATTCGGATCGTTCTTTTACGTTTGAAACGCGTACGCCTCCTGTGTCTATTCTGCTGAAGCAGATCACTGGGATGAAGGTTAGTAAAAAACCGGGCGCAGGTTCTAAAGAGCCGAATAAGCAAAAAGTTGGAACGGTTACGATGGCCCAGATCGAAGAGGTCGCCAAAAGAAAAATGGTTGATCTTAACGCGAAAGACCTTCAGGGTGCCATGAATATGATTATTGGAACAGCAAAAAGTATGGGGCTTGAGATTTCTGCCAAGCAAGCCTAGGTGTTTGACCGCAGGAGATCATGATGAATGATCGTTTGTACTGCATGGAGTATTTTGATGTCTAAAGCCGGAAAACGTGCATTGGAAAATGCAGGTAA
Source organism: Bdellovibrionales bacterium (assembly GCA_005801425.1). Classification (GTDB taxonomy): domain Bacteria; phylum Myxococcota; class XYA12-FULL-58-9; order XYA12-FULL-58-9; family SYDY01; genus SYDY01. The sequence continues at coordinate 2,527 of SYDY01000019.1, forward strand.
ATTTGATGCTGTCAAACGTTATTCAGTCGAAGAAGCTCTTACTCTTTTGAAGTCTTTTAAAAGTGCTAAGTTCGACGAATCCATAGATGTTGCTCTTCGATTGGGCGTGGATCCTAAAAAATCTGATCAGATGGTTCGTGGCGTGGCAAGTATGCCACACGGCACAGGAAAAAAGACCATCATTTTGGTTTTCGCCAAGGGTGAAAAGGCTGATGAAGCCCGTGCTGCAGGTGCAGATATTGTAGGTGCAGATGAAATTATCGAAAAGATAAAGGGTGGCTGGCTTGAATTTGATAAGGCGATAGCGACACCCGATATGATGCCTAAGATTGGACAGATCGCGAAAATTCTAGGTCCCCGTGGTTTGATGCCAAACCCTAAAGTTGGCACTGTGACGCAAGATGTGACACGCGCAGTTCGTGAAGAAAAAGCGGGTCGTGTTGAATTCCGTGCTGAAAAAGCGGGTATTGTTCACGTTGCTATCGGAAAAGTAAGCTTTTCTGTTAAGGGTTTGGAAGAGAATTTTTCTGTTCTTCTGGATCAGGTCATGAAGCTCAAGCCCCAAACGGCGAAGGGCACATATGTTCAGGGTATTACAATCTCGAGCACGATGGGGCCTGGGCTTAAAATTGACTTAGGAAGTATGGCCAGTGCTGGAGCAAAGGGGTAATCGACCATGAATCGACAGGAAAAAGATCAGTTTGTTTCGACCATGACCGGGGAGATCACCTCGGCTGCTGCTGCAATGTTTGTAGATTTTACAGGCCTTAACGTCGAAACTGTTGAGAACTTTAGACGAAAAGTGCGTGCTGCTGATCTTAAATATACAGTTGTTAAAAATACGCTGATGAAACGTGTTCTTAATGATTGTTCAATTAAAGATTCATTCGGGGTTCTTCATGGAACTCCTACAGGGGTGGTTCTGGGCTTTGACGATCCAGTTCGCGTTGCGAAGATCACTTGTGATTTTGCTGCGGAATGCGAGCATTTAAAGATCAAGGGAGGCATCCTTGAGGGCAATAGTCTTAACGCCAAAGAGGCGTTGGCACTTTCTAAAATGCCAGGTAAATCAGAGCTTCAGGCGTCGATCCTTCTCTTGGCCTTGAGTCCTGGACGAAATGTTTTGGGACAAATCAAGACACCTGCAGGGAAAATCGTTGGTGCTATTGACAAGCTGGTCGAAATGAAGGAGCAGGGGGACGCGTAATCGTCGCCCGCTTATCTGCACTTTGCAAATTGAGTCGGTTATTTAATTTTGTTTGGGGAGTATCAGGAGCTTGTTATGACAGAAGCAACACAGAACTGGAGCTCAGGCGTTAAGGACCTTGGTGATAAGATTGTCGCTCTTTCGCTTTTGCAGGCGAAAGAATTGGGCGACTATCTTAAGAGTGAGTATGGCCTTGAGGCTGCGGCTGGCGGTGTTATGATGGCAGCTGGCCCTGCGGCTGGTGCTTCTGCTGCTGAAGCAGTAGAAGAACCCACAGAATTCAATGTAATTCTTGTGGATGCCGGCGCAGAGAAAATCAAGGTGATCAAAGAGGTACGTACAGCTACAGGACTTGGTTTGAAAGAAGCCAAAGACTTGGTAGAAGGTGCGCCCAAAACAGTCAAAGAAGCTATCTCGCGTGATGACGCAGAGGATCTCAAGAAAAAGCTTGAGGCCGCTGGCGCAAAAGTTGAGATTAAAGCTTAGTTAAGTCACGAAGTCTTTTTTTTAGATCTCCCAGAGTATTTGGATTTCTAAAAGAAGAAAGACGGAGTGAATTCAAGGCATTATATCCTTTTGGATGGTGTGCGTTCAAATTGTTGTGTTGAAACCAATGGTCCGGATAAATAGTGTCCGGCATTGTTTGGTGTCTTTGCGTTAAGTGTCTTCATGTAACAAGGCAGTTTGAGCAAAGTTCTTATTGGTATTGAACGTGTGCTTCCGAACCACCAGCAACGGAGCAATTTAGAAACATGGCTTCGCAGATCCAAGACAACTTCCGTATTCGGAAGGGCTTCGGCAAAATAAGAAGTCTGATCGACCTCCCCAATTTGATTTCTATTCAACGCAGCAGTTATGAAAAATTTCTGCAGCTTGATGTTGATCCTATGGGAAGAGAGGATACCGGTCTTCAGGCTGTGTTTCGGCGTGTATTTCCTATCAAAGATTTTAACGACACGGCGTCGTTGGACTTTGTGAAATATGAGGTCGATAGGCCCAAGTACGACGTCGATGAGTGTCATCAACGTGGTATGACTTATGCTGCACCGATGAAGGTATCGGTCAGGTTAATTGTCTGGGAAAAAGATGAATTAACGGGCGAGCAGCACATCCGATCTGTCAAAGAACAGGATGTTTATTTTGGCGAAATTCCGCTGATGACCGATCACGGTACTTTTATTGTGAACGGTACGGAGCGGGTCATCGTATCTCAGTTACATCGAAGCCCAGGAGCTTTTTTCTTTGTAAATCAAGATAAAACCAAGTCGGCTTCATCTGGGAAACTGTTGCATAGTGCGCGAATTATTCCGAATCGTGGATCGTGGTTAGATTTAGAATTTGACACGAAAGATATTTTGAATGTTCGTATTGATCGTCGCAGAAAGTTGCCAGCAACGGTTCTTTTGCGTGCGCTAGGATACAATACCCAGGAGTTACTTGATTATTTTTATGATACAGAAACCGTTTTTTTGCTTGGAAAAGATAAATACGAAAAATCGGTAAATATTGACTTGTTGCTTGGCCAACGTGCTACGCGAAATCTTAAAGATCCAGAAAGCGGACAAATTATTGTTCGCAAAAACAGAAAGTTTACGAGATCGGCAATTCGTCAGATCCAAAGCGCGGGTATTGAGCGGATTGGGCTAGACGAAGAGGAAGTACTCGGAAGCGTGAGTGCTGGCGATGTTGTAAATCCAGCAACCGGTGAAGTTTTATTGGAAGTCAATGAAACCGTCACGCAAGAAAAGCTTAAATTGCTTCTTGATTCGGGAATCCAAGATTTTAAAATCCTATTTATTGATGGTCTCAATGTTGGATCCTATCTTCGCGATACGCTTTTGGTTGACAAGGTTGAGACTGAAGATGAGGCTGTTCTAGAGATTTACCGACGTCTTCGTCCAGGTGATCCACCAACGATCGAAACGGCACGCTCACTCTTTGGAAATTTATTTTTCAATCCTGAGAGATATGATCTTTCGCGTGTAGGTCGGTTAAAGCTGAATCATAAGTTTGGTTTGGAAGAGCCAATAGAGAATACAGTTCTTACAAAACAAGACATAATGGAGGTTGTTCGCTATCTGCTTGAGCTGAAAAACGGGCGAGGTCAGGTTGATGATATCGACCATTTGGGAAATCGTCGTGTACGTGCAGTAGGCGAATTACTGGAAAATCAGTTTCGTGTGGGCTTGGTGCGCATGGAGCGTGCGATACGTGAACGCATGAGCTTGCAAGAGATTGAAACCCTCATGCCTCATGACCTTATGAATGCAAAGCCTGTCTCAGCAGTGCTTAAAGAGTTTTTTGGTTCTTCGCAATTGTCTCAGTTCATGGATCAGACCAATCCTCTCAGTGAGGTAACACATAAGCGCCGTCTCTCCGCGCTTGGGCCAGGTGGTCTGACCCGTGAACGTGCGGGTTTTGAGGTTCGCGACGTTCATCCTACGCACTACGGTCGTATCTGTCCTATTGAAACTCCTGAAGGGCCAAATATTGGGTTGATCGCCTCACTGGCAACATTTGCACGAGTTAATGAATATGGTTTTGTTGAGACACCATATCGTCGTGTCGAAGAGGGAAGAGTTACCGATCGGGTCGAGTTCTTCTCAGCGTTGCAAGAAGAGCAGCATGTCATTGCACAGGCCAATGCGCCGCTTGATGCACTTGGCGCATTCACAAATGAGATGGTGGCGGTACGCCATGCTGGTGATACGGTTATGTCACGACGGGAAGACGTAACCTTGATGGACGTTTCTCCTAAGCAACTTGTTTCCGTGGCGACATCACTCATTCCGTTTTTAGAGAATGATGATGCTAATCGTGCATTGATGGGCTCGAACATGCAACGGCAAGCAGTGCCGTTGTTGCGTACAGAAGCCCCATTGGTTGGGACTGGCATGGAGAAACATGTTGCACTCGATTCGGGTGTGACAGTTACTGCACGCAGGTCTGGAACTGTTGCGGCTGTGGATGCGACACGAATTGTTATCAAAACAGATGCTGTAGATGATAATACGGATGTTGCTCATGAAGTCGATATTTATAATTTGGTGAAGTTCCAGCGTTCCAATCAAGATACATGTATCAACCAGAAGCCCATTGTGCGTCCTGGTGATCGTGTTGAAGTTGGCGATTGCATTGCCGATGGACCTGCAACGGATCATGGTGAGCTTGCACTTGGACGAAATCTACTTGTCGCTTTCATGCCATGGGGTGGTTATAACTTCGAGGATTCGATTCTTATTTCGGAACGAGTTGCTAAAGAAGATATGTATACATCACTTCATATTGAAGAATATGAATGTGTTGCCCGTGATACTAAGTTGGGCAAAGAAGAAATTACCCGTGATATTCCCAACGTGGGGGAAGAAGCACTCAAGGATTTGGACGAAGCGGGCATTGTAAGAATGGGCGCTGAGGTCTCTTCGGGTGATATTCTTGTTGGCAAGATTACGCCTAAGGGTGAAACGCAACTTTCGCCAGAAGAGAAATTGTTACGCGCGATCTTCGGTGAGAAGGCTGGTGATGTACGTGATACTTCACTTCGTGTACCGCCTGGCGTTCAGGGAACAATTATTGGTGCGCAAGTCTTTGCACGTAAGGGCATTGAAAAAGATGAGCGTGCACAGGCCATCGAAGATGAGAAAGAAGCACGGTTTCTCAAAGATCAAAACGATGAAATTCGTATTATCAAGGACAGTGCACGTGATCGAATCAGAGGCTTGTTGTTAGGGCGCGCACTCACTGCGCGTATCGTGGATAACAAGGGTCAGATACTTGCTCAAAAAGGCGATGTGATTACTGATCAGCTTCTCGAGTCTGTACGCGATAAATTTTTGGTGGATGTACTTGTTGGCGACTCGGCAATTGAAACGAAAGTTGTCGATATACTTAAGTCCCAAGAAGAACGTGTCGCATTGGTGAGAGTTACATTTGGGGAAAAGATCGCGCGTTTGAAAAAAGGCGATGAGCTTGCTCCTGGTGTTATCAAAATGGTCAAGGTCTATATCGCCATCAAGCGAAAGCTGCAGGTTGGTGATAAGATGGCGGGACGCCACGGCAACAAAGGTGTCATAAGTCGTATCTTGCCTATTGAGGATATGCCATATCTGGCGGACGGAACACCGGTGGACATTGTGCTCAATCCCTTGGGGGTTCCAAGCCGAATGAACGTCGGACAGATCTTGGAAACACACCTTGGCTGGGGTGCAAAACGGGCGGGCGAGATATTGCAGAGTTACGTTGATCGTAACTTTGGATCCTCGCAAATTCGTGAAATGCTTTTGCGATTTTACGATGAGCCGCATCTCGTTGCGCTCATCCGAAAGTTATCGGATGACGATATTGTTAAATTGGCGCGTAAGGTTTCTGGGGGTGTTCATTTCGCTACGCCTGTTTTTGAAGGCGCTAGTGAGGATGAAATCTGTGAAATTTTGGCACGGGCGGGTCTGCCTCGTCGTGGTCAAACGGTGCTATTTGATGGGCGTACGGGTGATCCATTTGATCAGGATGTGACCGTAGGCGTGTTGTATATGCTTAAGTTGCATCACCTTGTTGATGATAAAATCCATGCACGCTCTATTGGGCCGTATTCGCTGGTGACACAGCAGCCCCTGGGTGGAAAAGCACAGTTTGGTGGTCAGCGTTTAGGTGAAATGGAAGTTTGGGCTATGGAAGCCTATGGTGCAGCATATGCACTGCAAGAATTTTTGACTGTTAAGTCAGATGATGTTCAGGGGCGTACTCGTATGTACGAAGCAATTGTTAAAGGTGAGAATGTGCTTGAGTGCGGTATTCCTGAATCGTTTAGAGTTCTTACAAAAGAACTTCAAGCGTTGTGTTTGGATGTGGAGATGATCAACACCGACGGAAATATGACGGCGTCATAGAGTACCGCATTGTTGCAAATTCATTGGTTTTCACGTGATGCGCAAAGCGCAGACAATGGAGTTGTCAGGTGAAGGACATCTTCTCATTTTTGGAAAAGCCAGCTGAGTCACAGGATTTTGATGCGATCAAAGTTTCGGTGGCGAGTCCTGAAAAAATTCGTGAGTGGTCTCATGGCGAGGTAAAAAAGCCGGAGACCATTAACTATCGCACCTTCAAGCCTGAGCGTGATGGTTTGTTTTGCGCCAAGATTTTTGGGCCAGTTAAAGATTACGAATGTAATTGTGGCAAATACAAGCGCATGAAGCACCGCGGTATCGTGTGTGAAAAATGCGGTGTCGAAGTTATTCAGTCGAAAGTGCGACGTGAGCGGATGGGACACATTGTGTTGGCTACGCCTGTTGCGCATATCTGGTTTCTTCGTTCGTTGCCGTCACGCATTGGTGCGGTGCTTGATCTTACTCTCAAGGAACTTGAGAAAGTATTGTATTGCGAAGCCTATGTGGTGACGGATCCTGGCAAAACGGATTTGCCTCTAGGACAATTGCTTACCGAAGATGATTACCAACAGCTGGAAGAGCAACATGGCCCTGAGGGCTTTGGTGCTGATATGGGTGGTGAAGCCATTCGAGATCTGCTGAAGGTTGTTGATATCGAAGCGCTTTGCCTACAGCTGCGTGGAGAGATGGTTGGTACAAGCTCTGAAGCCAAGCGAAAGAAGTTGGCCAAGCGTTTAAAGGTGTCAGAAGCGCTTCGCTCGTCAGGAAATCGCCCTGAAAATATGATGCTAGAAGTGATTCCTGTGCTTCCACCTGATCTTCGTCCATTGGTGCCACTTGATGGTGGCCGTTTTGCTACTTCGGATCTCAATGATCTGTATCGTCGTGTGATTAATCGAAACAATCGATTAAAGCGACTCCAGGAGCTTAATGCGCCTGAAATCATTATTCGCAATGAAAAGCGGATGTTGCAGGAGGCGGTTGACGCACTTTTTGATAATGGACGTCGTGGCAAAAGTATTACTGGTCCTAGCCGTCGTCCGTTAAAATCTCTCTCTGATATGATCAAAGGGAAGCAAGGGCGATTTCGTCAAAATCTGCTTGGTAAACGCGTCGATTATAGTGCGCGATCTGTCATTGTAGTAGGACCCGAGCTCAAGCTACATCAGTGCGGTATTCCTAAGGTAATGGCGATCGAGCTTTTCAAGCCATTTATTTATAATAAGCTTGAGGAACGCGGCTATGTGACCACCATTAAAAGTGCGAAAAAAATGGTGGAAAAAGAGAAAGCGGAAGTTTGGGATATCCTGGATGAGGTTATTCGTGAGCATCCTGTTTTGCTTAATCGTGCACCCACATTGCACCGACTTGGTATGCAGGCATTTGAACCTGTCTTAATCGAAGGCAAGGCAATACAGCTGCATCCTCTGGTTTGTACCGCATTCAATGCCGACTTTGACGGTGATCAAATGGCAGTGCATGTGCCATTATCGGTTGAGGCACAGCTTGAAGCACGTGTTCTGATGATGTCAACAAACAACATTCTCAGTCCAGCTCACGGAAAACCGATTATTGTCCCCAGCCAGGATATCGTTCTTGGCTGCTATTATATGACTCGAGAAAAATCTGGTGCAAAAGGCACCGGAATGCACTTTTCGGGGCCTGATGAGGTGCAAGCCGCCTATGACCATGGTGTTTTAGATCTACAGGCATCTATTGAATGTCGTATCAAAGGTGAGCGTATCAAGACGACTACAGGTCGAATTATTTTGTACGGAATTATGCCGGAAGGTCTACCGTTTTCCTTGCTTAACCGCGTCATGGATAAGCGGACGCTGGGTGATCTGATAGATCAGTGTTATCGACGCTGTGGCCAAAAAGCGACAGTGTTATTAGCTGACCATTTGAGAACTGTTGGATATCGACATGCAACCATGGCGGGAATATCGATTTCTATCCATGATATGCGTATTCCAGCGAAGAAGCAGTCATTTGTTGATTGGGCGCAGGGGCAAGTTCACGAGATTGAAAATCAGTATACCGAAGGTCTTATTACTGACGGTGAACGATACAATAAGGTTATTGATATTTGGTCGCGTGTGGCCGAGGAACTTGAAGGCGAGCTGATGAATGAAATCGGCTCCGAAATTATTCGTGATGAAGATGGGGTTGAAAAGTCTGTCCCATCCTTTAACCCTATTTATATTATGGCGGATTCTGGTGCGCGTGGATCACGCCAGCAAATCAAGCAGCTTGCAGGTATGCGAGGCCTTATGGCCAAGCCTTCGGGTGAAATTATTGAAACGCCAATTACTTCCAATTTCCGTGAGGGGTTAAGCGTACTTCAATACTTCATATCTACGCACGGTGCCCGTAAGGGGCTCGCAGATACTGCGTTGAAAACCGCGAATTCGGGTTATTTGACCAGACGTCTCGTGGATGTTGCCCAAGACACCGTGGTTACCGAGTTTGACTGTGGAACCCTTGATGGTATCGATATTGAGCCGCTCATTGAAGCAGGTGAGATTATTGAGCCTTTGGGAGATCGCATCCTTGGTCGTGTGGCTTTGGATGATATTATTCATCCGCATACAGATGAAGTGATTGTGGCTGCTGCAGAAGAGATCGATGAACGTAAAGTTATTGCGATCAATGATTCTCCGATCCGTCATGTACGCGTACGTTCGCCGCTGACCTGTCAGGCTCGTCGTGGTATGTGTATCGAGTGTTACGGGCGTGATCTTGCGCGTGGGCACAAGGTTAATATCGGCGAAGCTGTGGGCGTTATTGGAGCACAATCTATTGGTGAACCTGGAACACAGCTGACTATGCGTACGTTCCATATTGGTGGTATTGCTTCAGGTAAAGCGATCCAATCAACGCTCGAAGCGCGTGGAAACGGTATCGTTCGATATTTAGATCTCAATACTGTAACGAAGGCTGACGGCACAATTATCGTGATGAATCGCAATGGTGAAGTTGCGGTGATGGACGAAGGTGAACGTGAGCGCGAGCGATACAGCATCAATTATGGTGCTCACCTTAAAATTGTAAATGGTGGTGCAGTTAAAGCGGGCGAGACCATTTGTGAATGGGATCCTTTTGCCGTGCCAATTCTCACTGAAGTGGCAGGTACTGTTAAATACGGTGACGTTATTGAAGGCGTTACGATGATTGAACAACTCGATGAAGTGACGGGGTTGTCACGTAAGCGTGTTGTAGAATCAAAAGATAAAGATACCCGACCACGTATTTCGATTAAAAATCCAGATGGGACAACTGTTCGGATCCCCAATTCGGAGAACGAGGCACGGTATTTCTTGCCGATCGGAACGAATATCGCTGGAAACGAAGGCGTCCATGTTGAGGCCGGTGATGTTATCGCCAGGATACCACGTGAAACGACCAAGGATAAAGATATTACAGGTGGCTTGCCACGCGTTGCAGAGCTTTTAGAAGCGCGAAAACCCAAAGATCATGCCATGATTTCAGAAATTGATGGTGTGGTTCGTTTTGGCAAGGACGCGAAGGGCAAGCGAAAAGTAGTGGTTGTTCCTGATGTGGGCGATCCTGCCGAATACTTGGTTCCTAAAGGTCGCCATCTTACGGTTCAAGAAGGTGATCGTGTGCGCGCAGGTGAAGCACTTATGGACGGTGCTGCCAATCCTCATGATATTTTACGTGTTATGGGCGAGAAGCAATTGGGTCGTTATCTCGTCGATGAAATTCAGGAAGTATATCGTCTGCAAGGTGTTCGCATTAATGACAAACATATTGAAACCATTGTGCGTCAAATGTTGCGTCGTGTGCGTGTGAAGGATGTGGGAGACACCATATTCCTCATGGATGAGCATGTTGAAAAAGGAATATTCGGGGAAGAAAACGAACGTGTGATGCAGGCGGGGGGCCGACCAGCGATCGGTGAACCGATGTTACTTGGGATCACGAAGGCGTCGTTGTCAACGGAGTCCTTTATTTCTGCATCGTCATTTCAAGAGACTACCAAAGTTCTTACGGAAGCTGCATTGGCAGGCCGTGTGGATTATTTGGCCGGTCTTAAAGAAAACGTCATTATGGGTCGTTTGATTCCAGCTGGTACGGGACTTACGGGCTATAGCAAGTTGAATGCTGTTGTCGATCCTGAATTACTGGAAGCTGATGAAGAATACCTGATGACCATGGAAGAGCGAGAAGGACCACTTCTTGCAAGCCTGCCTGGCATTGCTGTCAACGAGTAATATAGCTGCTCCAGGGGATCGCGCAGTCTATTGATAGGGGCGGAGAACCCGTGAAAGCATCATTTGTTGTTAGTGGATCGGGCCCAGAGCATCTTCACGATGTGGGCGATGCTGAGGTAGGTTTTATCGGCCGCTCGAATGTTGGTAAGAGTTCCTTGTTAAATTCAATTATGGGAACCCATGCTCTCGTTCGCGTATCACGTACGCCTGGACGAACCCGTCTTATGAATCAATTTCTATGGCAGGATCAAGTTGCACTTGTTGACTTGCCTGGGTATGGTTATGCAAAGGCAGGTCGTAAAGATTTGTCGGAGATGCAGGCCGTGCTTCGCGCCTATTTAGGGAGTCATCGTGCAAGCGCGATGGTTCTCCTCGTTGATATTCGCCGTGAAGATGTCTCTTCGCTTGATCGCGGTGTGATGCAAGTTGTTCTAGAGACCAGTACCCCTGTCTTGGTGGTATGTACAAAAGCCGATCAAGTGCCAAAAAATCGTTTATTGCACCATGTTCGGCAAATTGAGAGCAGCTTGGATATTGCACCAGGGTGCAGCTTAGCGGTTTCTAGTCAATCGGGTCTGGGCATTGTCGAATTGCGTAAGCGTTTGCTTGAGGTTAGAAAGTGGACATAAGGGTGAGGAGATCCCTTATGGGTTTTTTCTTACTATGGCCTGTTCTTGTTGCTGGGGTTCATGGACCACTCTTAGATCGTGTAGTGGCGGTGGTTGAGGGCGATCCCATTACGCAAAGCGAGTTGGTTATGGAGTTTCGCCTTGCGCTGGCTATGCGTGCGGGTGAAGCGGTCGCAATGAATGAGGACTCTAGAGATCTTGTCGTTCGTTTTCTTCGAGATTATTTGATCACACAGCTATTACTTGCAGATCAGGCCCGTCGTTATGGGGCTGAAGATCCGAGTGAGCTCGCCATTGATCAGTCAATTCAGGGTTTGCATTCAAAATTTCCCACTCAAGATTCTTATGAGGATTTTCTTCGTAAATTTGGAATAGGTGAGGCGCGCGTCCGAGATATTTTTCGACGCGATTTACGCAATGAAATGTTTTTGGCTAAACAGTTTGGAGCCGAGACAAAGAGTTCTGATGTGCGTGCCAAGCGCCTTGAGCATTGGCTTGCACAGATTCGTTCATCTGCCTCTATTTTGATGATGGGCCGGGGTGGAGTATTGGAGCCACTCACGCGAATGAGTGGGCCGTGAATATCAATATCGCAGATTGTACGTATGATGACGTGTTCTCCATTTTATTGACGGATACGGGATGGAATGAACGTCAGTATATGGAAGAGCTTACTGCAAAGACGGCCCGTGGTTTGGCAGCACGGATCGATGGGTGCACTGTAGGGGTGATCTTTTGGCGTCAAGCATTTGAAGTTGCTGAAATTACGATGTTGGCTGTTGCTCCCGCATGGCACCGTAGAGGGATTGCACGGCTATTATTAAAATCTATGCTGAAAAACCTTTGTGAAAACGGTGCACACGAGATCCTTCTTGAAGTACGTGTGTCAAATACCGCGGCTCGGTCTCTTTATCTGAGCGCAGGGTTTGTCGAAATTGCATGGCGTAGCCTTTATTACGCGAACCCTGATGAGGATGCATTGGTGATGTCGTTACGATTGTCTTGACCTACCCCGCCGATCCCTTGCTAGACGTGTTTGCGGGGGATCCTATGCAAAGCAACACATCATCGATTTTGGATTTATTGTATAAAGCGGGCGAGGCCTTTTTACCAATCGCTTTGCTTTTGGTTGTCGTCGCACTTGTTGTGATGCGGCTTCCTTCTCAAAAACTAGGTCATTCATCGGCATTTTTGCGTCGACGTGTTGCGAATTGGTTACCACTGGGCCTCACCTATGCGCTTCTCTATATGGGCCGCTACAATTTAACTGTGAGCAAAAATGCGCTTGGCGATCTGATGACCAAAGCGGATTTTGGGACCATATTTTTCTGGGGGACACTTACGTATGGCTGTGCATTTGTAATCAATGGGCCTCTGACCGATGCACTTGGTGGAAAGCGTGCAATGTTACTTGCAACGAGTGGGTCAGCAGTTGCAAATGGTTTACTCGGATTTGTAACCTATCTATTGGTTTCTTCTGACAGTGGAATTGGCGTAGAACTTCTTTCCTCACGCCGCGTGTTGACCTACTCGATACTTTACGCGGTCAATATGTATTTCCAAAGCTTTGGTGCTGTTTCAATTGTGAAGGTGAATGCCCATTGGTTTCATCTTAAAGAGCGCGGCGTTTTTGGGGGTGTGTTTGGTATTTTGATATCGTTGGGGATCTATTTTGCCTTTGATCTGGGGCAGATGATTGTAGATCATGCAGATCTCTGGTGGGTATTTTATACGCCAGCGGTTTTGCTTACGTGTGCTTTTGGGGTCAACAGAATTATGGTGAAGGATAGCCCTGTTGCAGCGGGTTTTCCTGATCTTGATACGGCTGATGCATCGTCGAGTGATGATGGCCAAGTACTATCAGCTTTGACGATAGCGAAGAAGATGCTTAATAATCCAGTGATTTTAACCATTGCCTTGGTTGAATTTTGCAGTGGATTTTTACGAAACGCCATTATGCACTGGTACATCGTATTCGCCAAAGAAACAGGCATTATGGGGAGTTTTGTTGCAAAACACTGGGGAATGATGCTTTGCATGGCAGGCATTTTAGGAGGGGTACTGGCGGGTACAATTTCAGATCGCCTTTTCCAATCGCGCAGGGGACCGGTGTCGGCGGTGTTGTATTTTCTTATGGTTGCTGGATCTGCTGCCTGTTTTTTTGCGCTGGATTCGGTGATGCTGGGGTGGATCGTTGTGGGAATGTCTATGTGCATTATCGGTGTGCATGGTATGCTTTCTGGTACAGCAAGCATGGATTTTGGTGGGCGAAAAAATGTGGGTGTTGCGGTTGGTATGATCGACGGTTTTGTCTATTTGGGCACAGCATTTCAATCTTTGGTGCTGGGCTATATTCTTCCTTCAGGTCCTCTTGCAAAAGATGCGCTTGCCTGGAAAGTGTGGCCCATGGCCATGTTGCCGATGGCGATTTTAGGTTTTTTTTTGGCGATGCGGATTTGGAATGCCAAACCTGAGGCAAAATCAAGGCCCAATCAGTTGGATGGATTTGCAGAAGATGCTGTGAAAGCGGCCTAAGTTCTCAGCTAGGCTTTTAACAAAATAATTTGTCTTCTTCTGACCAATTTTTGTGAAAACCATCATCGTAGGTTGCCGGCTGTAAAGTGGTACTTGTGTTTTCTTGTGTACGTGCCGATGTTTCGACTCGTGATGCTTCAGCGGCGTATCGGTCGAGCGCGATGTCTAAAGTTGGATCCCACATGTGGTTATTTCGCGATGATGTGCTGAAGTCATGCGCACGGACGTACAAAATATTTGATGCTTCACTGCGAGGTTGCGCTAGGGCTGAAGGTGTTGGTGGTGGGGTTGCGTATTCGGATCTGCGTGACGTCTCAACTTCGTAGCGATTAAGTTGAATATCTAGATTGGGATCTCCTGTTGGGGAGGGTTGGCTAAAATCGTGTCCACGAGCGAACAATATATTGGAAGTTTCGCACGATATGCGCATCGCCATCCTTTCACGGTTGTGGTCCTGCGCCGCGTTCAGCCAATCTCGTGGCGTTTGCGAGGGTGCGATCACGCATCAATCGATCTGTTTCCCATGATGCGTGTTCGAGCATGCAGGCCATCATAAGGCTATGGCCAAGATGCATCGCGAACCGCCGTGCATGGGCTTCGCGCTTCGCAGGATGGCTGGCTGTGGTATTCCACCAGGCACATGCACAAGCTAGCCATGTTTCGCAGATCGATGCAAATGGGGTATGTGCGAAAGGTGCCAAACGCTGTTTGATCATGCTGACCAATGTTTCCATTCCGCCTGCGGTTGTAAGGCCCCGGAGCAATTCGAGAGACAGCACATTGGTTGTTCCTTCCCAGATAGGAAGAACTTGGGCATCGCGCAGTAATTCAGGTAATCCTGTATCCTCAATATAGCCTGCGCCGCCAAAACATTCGAGAACTTCGCTTGCATGGCTTACTGCCATTTTTCCTGTAAGTAATTTTGTAAGAGGCATGATGGCGCGCACTGCTGCTGCGTGTGCAGGGGGTAAATCACCGGCATTTAATTGTTCGAGTTGGTCGGCCGCAAAAAATGCCAAATGAAATGCACCTTCCCATTGTGCTTCAAGATCATCAAGTGTTTCGCGATGCAATGGCTTCTCACAAAGCGGTGCACCAAAGGCGACACGTTTTTTTGCATAATCGTTGGCCAGATCAAGTCCTCGTCGCATGCTAGATATCGAACATATGGCATTCCACAGGCGTGTGACATTGAGCATGTGGCTCATGTTGCGAACACCATTGTGTGGTTCTGCAACCAACATTGCGGGCGTTCCATCAAGTTCAAGTTCGGCAGTGGGGACGTGTCTTGTCCCAAGCTTGTCTTTAAGTCGGCTGACATGAATGTTTTGTAGAAAACCGTTTTTATCACGCAGTTGGACGAGGAATAGCGCAAGGCCTTTGCCGCCTTCGGGGTTTCCAACAGGACGTGCAAGTGTGAGGGCAACGTTTGCTGTTACTGCGGACGTAAACCATTTGTTGCCAGTTAAATACCATATTCCATCGATGCATTGCGCTGTGGTTTGCGTTAGGCCTACGTCAGAGCCTCCAGTGCGTTCTGTCATCCATTGGCCTGATGTCCATGCTTGTTGGGGATCACGATGGATCAAACGTGGAAGGACATCTTCTGCGAGAGATGCTGCAGAGGGATTATTTTGTGCAAGTAAAGTGAGGCTTTGTGCACATCCATCGGTCATGGCGAGTGGGCACGTATAGACCTGGCTTGATGGTGCGAAGAGGTAAACCAAGGCCATTTGATGGATCCGTCGATGCTGTCCGGAGCCATAGGGAATGGCGACGAGCCCCATTTCAGCCGCAATTTCGGCATATCGTTCCCATGAGCGCGCGACATGAATGGTGTGTACGGGATGGCCCCATGGATCGATGGGAATATGCACAGGTTCTTCAAGTCGACAACGTTGCGCAAGAGAATACATTTCCCCTGCGGCGAGATCGCCCATGCGTGATAGATCGGGCTCTATATGCTTCAGGCCCGCTGGGCCCAGGTACCGTAGCATGGTTCGCTGAAGTAATATATCGTTGAGATAGGTATTCGAAAGTTGTGGGGGTTCTTGAAAGAACGCATTCATGACGCAGTTTAACTATGATGCCAAGAAGCGTGCAAGATGCGTGATGAACTTTTCTAATTCGGCTTCGGCATACGCATCAGTGAGTTGTACGTGCGCTTTATTATCACGCGTATCGATGCGAATAACACCCATACGCGTAAAACTATCAAGTGCACCTTTGATTAATATGCCGCTTGTTGCTTCTGGTCTGCGAATGATGCCTTCGAGGAATGCACGGCGTCCGCCTTCAAAGGCCCGTGTTTCTAATTCTTTTTGCCACATGGGAAACGCATGCAATTCACGTAATGCGCATGCGGTGCACCAGTATGCTTCTATGAAGTTATCAAGAAGATGTGCGAGTTGACGCAATGAAACATCGTCGGTGGGATGTAGCATATTGTTGGTACGGTGGACGTAGCCGATATCTATTAACAACTGACTTGCTTCTGTGTAGCCTGCAGAAAAATCGATACCGTGTTTGTATACAAACTCGCGCTTAAAAAGCCGAGAAAGAAAGAGCGTTTCTTCCCGGACAACAGGTTCTTCATCTTGTGGAAAGGCCAAAATACTACGCGCAAGAAGAGCACCTGGGGCGAAGTGATTCATTAACCCGTTTTTATGGTAGTCGACCAAAATGCGTGATTCTTCTGGGACACGAAACACGGGTTCACTGTCTTGTCTGCCAGCATATTCAACGGCGAGAAGCCCATCAGAAGCCAAACGCTCGCTTGCAGTAATAAGGCCTTGATTGACTTGTGCGAGATCTGCGAGGGCGGATGTTACTGGAACACCGATGTGTCGCAAGTAGCGCAAAAGAGCATGGCTTGTAGCAAGAAATCGTTGTCTGGATAGTCCACGTTGTGCATGGGCGAGCAGGGCGGCTGAACCAACAGAGGTTGGGGTTGCGACAAGTGTCTCATTGATTCCACTGAGAAGCTTGAATCCTAAGCGCTCGGTGAGAATACGCCAACTGTCATCTTTGTCAGGGGTGCCTTCGGAAAATGTGCGAAGAGAAATCGGTTCACCAAAATTAAGAAGCACGCGTCCGTAGCGTGAGCGCAGGATCTGTGTTGATTTGATAAGTCCGGTGATGCTTTCTTTATGTTTATCACCACCGGTCAATTCGTGCTTATAGGCGCTCGCTTCGATGATACGCTCGTAATCGACACTTACCGGAACAAACATCAATTCTTGTTCGGGATTACGTCGCCATGCATCGACCAGAATGCGCAAAATTCCAAATTTGGGCATCAGAAGTTTGCCGGTTCGACTGCGTGTGCCTTCGGGGAAAAATTCAATGGATGTACTTGTTCGCACAAGTTCTGTGACGTATGCGCGAAATACGGCGGTATACAGCGGTGAATCTTTAAATGATCGTCGTAGAAAAAAAGCACCACAACGTCGAAAGATCGGGCCTAGAGGGAAGAATGATAAATTGGCACCGGCCGCTATATGGGGCGGCGTAATCCCACGTGTCCAAAGCGTATAGGATAGAACAAGATAATCGATATGGCTGCGGTGGCATGGGCAGAAAACAAGTGGACCTTTGCGAGATGCATCAAGGGCACGTTGCAGTCCGGGTTCGTCTACCGAGATGCCATCGTAAATACGATTAAAAATGATCGATAAAAAACGTGAGATCCCACGTACATACTCTACATTGTAGAGCGCAGCGATTTGACCTAAATATTTACGAGCTTTTTCTTCTACGAATGAAATATTTTTCCCGGTGCGTTCTTGTTCTTCGGAAATAGCCACTTGTAATTCAGGATCGCGTAGGACTTGTCTGAAGGTACGTTCGATGGCGGGTAATTCAGGGCCAGCGATAACCCGTTGTTCGGCTTGGAGTCGTTTGTTGAGTTCATGGCTGAGATGACGTGCTTGCGATGCGCGTGTGCGTTCTGCATCCGTTGCGAGGTACGCTTTTAGATCGATGGGATCTGCACATCGTATGTCGGCATTTCGGAACACGGCGAAGAGTGATATGATGTGCCGAAGCGTGCTTAATCGACGTCGATGACCCAAAAGGCGATCAGGCCACGAACCTCCGACCGCGCTACTGTCTTGGGCTTCGGCCAAGACCTGTGGCACGAAAAAAATGGGTCGATCCGATTGCGCTTGTGCTTCAATAATTCCTTCGAGCAAGCTAACCCCTTCACGACGTTCCAAGGTCGGCTGTGGGGTGGGAAGAAGCATAAAAACGGTACCTCCGGCGATCGTTGCAAGATAGGCCTGTTTGCCTATTTCGCTTAGATGTGCTGGAGCTATGGCTTCAATTGTTGATTCGGACGGCGCGCTCAAAGTTCTGCTAACCGGTTGAAACCATTTGATGCCCGTGCCACCAATAAAGTCGGCCCAAGGCAATCCGGATTGCTCAAGCAAATGGTTGTAAAACAGCGCAATCCAAGCACTTTCTCCGCGGACGACGTGAACGATGGTTCCCTGATTGTGCAATTCTTTGAGTGTGTTGATGGTTGTTTCAGGAAAATGGGATCGGGAGAACAAATGCCGGAAACACCATCGCAAAATAGGGCCATACTTGCGGTGCGTACGCGGTGTACGCGCTGGCAACCGGGTAACTGCATGGGATGTTGTGGGTGCTTTGGCATTCATCATCAAAAAACCGGTGTGTTGAGTGAAATATCTATGCCAAAGACGAATCGGAGTAAAAGATATATTAAGCCGCATGAAAGAAGAAGAACCCACAAGCCTGCAGAGGCCATGCAGGCCAGGCTCACGCCGGCAAGCAGCGCACCGATTAGTATGACGGGTTCTGCGATGCGCCTTATGGGATCCAGCGAAGCCGACAGTTGTGGCATAAGCAAAACGGATAAAGCGGACTTAGGACTCGCATGGATTTCTTTGGACTTTTTCATACGACTCATCGTTGGTTGCTCTTTCGTAAACGTGACACAAGCACCCGAATGATCCCACGGGAAAGTTCTGGTTTTTCCATCATGATTTCCAAAAAATCACTTTGTGCAATTCGTAAAAAAACGGCATCGGAGAGACATGTAACGGTTCCTGATCGCTGTTCATTATCAAGGATCGCCATTTCTCCGAAACATTGCCTTGTCCCAAGTTCTGCCACCGTTTTTTCTTGCACTTCGATACGAACGCGTCCATCCACAATCAAGTACATGGAATCGCCAGGATCTCCTTCTGCGAAGACCCGTTGTCCGGTTGAGAGTTCAACTTCTTCGGCGATGTTGGCAATGCCGGAGAGTTCCTCACTGGGAATATCGACAAAAAGTTCCACGCCCCCCAAAAAGAGGACACGTTCTACGGTGCTAATCACACCCAAACTCCATGTTTTAACCTGTTAATCCATCTCTTAAATGAGGCAACACCTGACTTTGTCACATGCTGTCCCACAGAGGAAGGGGGGCTGTGCGTAGAAAAGAACGACGTCGGCCGGCTATGGCGCTCTTGGGGGGTATCGGTTAAACATCGCGTAAATGGGAGAATTTTCAGACATTTTGTGCGCAGCTCGTGTGGCATTGGATGTTCAGGCTGAGCTCGGATTGCAAGGCTTACCCGCGCCTATGGAAAATCATAGGTATGAAAAACCGTTGAATTTTCCTGTTGTTAGGGCTGCCTTTGAGTCTTTAATGGCGATCCAAGAAAATATTGGTGACTGCAAACGGTGTAAATTGTCATCGGGTCGCACACATGTGGTCTTTGGTGTGGGAGATCCTAAGGCGCGATTGATGTTTGTTGGGGAGGCCCCTGGCAGAGATGAAGATCTCCAAGGTGAGCCTTTTGTGGGCGCGGCAGGGCAATTGCTCGATAAAATGATTGTGGCCATGGGGCTTAAGCGATCGGGGGTGTACATCGCGAACATTGTAAAATGCCGCCCGCCGGGGAATCGGGATCCCGAATCGGATGAAATTGCACAATGTGAGCCGTTTTTACGTCGACAAATCGCTTCTGTAAGGCCAGATGTCATTGTGGCGCTTGGACGTTTTGCTGTTCAGGCGTTGTTGCGGGATCCTGCCCCAATTTCCCGACAACGTGGTCATTGGCGGGAGTATGAGGGGATAGCTTTGATGCCGACCTTTCACCCGGCTTATTTGCTGAGAAATCCAGATGAAAAACGAAAGGTATGGGATGATCTAAAGATCGTGATGGCGCGTCTTGGAACACTATAGAGGGTATGCTATAGTCTATAATTGTTGCCCTGGGCTTGACCAGTGCTTTCTCTCTTCGGTAAAAGGCATCGTAGCTGAAATCCAGCCAATGAAATCATGAAGTTCTCTTTAGATTACAAAGTATCGGCCCAAGAAGGCAAAGTGAGTTCGGAACAGGTGCTCCAGAACATCGATCGCTATCGTGGCGATCTGTGTCCACCGGAGCAGCTGGAAGGGTCACTCGTTTTGTTTCTTGAAGGCAAGGAAGTTCCTCTCGATTACAGTGAGCCACTGCTGCGTTTAATGGCAGTATGGCTTCGCAAAGCCATGTGGGCGATGGGTGGAGACACCGAGACCTTGGCACTTCGCAATAGCGAAGAATGCTTTGGTCTTATACCCGCAGGCAGTAGTGTGGAGGTCAGTTTTTTTACTGGCACCGAAGAGGAGATAGAAGAATTCGTTCTTACACCCACGAAAATTCAAGTCTCGCAATTGATGACCTCAAGCCTGAGTACGGCTGAGCGTATGATTGCAATGCTTGAGCAAGCGTGTGGCAAGGTGGACGAAGACGACGATTTCCAAGATTTGCGTATCGCTTTGGGAGAAGCGCGAAAAGCGTGGCACGATAAGGAATTGCACGAACGCCGTTAAGGCACGTGTGCTTCCAGTCGATTGTGTAAAAGACAAACTCCTTTTGCGACGTCGTTTCTATTCAAGACAAACCCTTTGCCGAATGTGGCGTCGATTGTATCCACGATATGGATACCTTCGTCCACGAGATGCTTCGCAAGAAGGTTAAGTGGCGCATTTGCTCCCAAGGGTGTCACCAAACCTTGCCGCTCTTGAATATCACGGGTGTTCGCGTCGGTCATATCGACGTAGCGGCCGTTGTTTCCTACACCGATTTGCGGCCATCGTGTGTCATCGGACAGCATTATCTGACGATGCCCAACAATAGCCCAGAGCCGTGTTTTTACTTTGGGACTGAGCACGGTATGGCGGGCTGATGTGTCGCCTGTCTTATAGGCCTCGACAGAGATAGAAGAAGACCGTGCGGTTTCTACGGCACGGGCATTAAGAACTTTGGCTCCGGCTTGTGCCATAGCCAGCATAAAATCATAATCGATTTCGGGCATATGCTGTGCATTGGGGCACTCGCGCGGATCTGCAGTGTACACGCCATCTACATCTGAAAAAATCATGCAGCGATCGGCATGCAGTGCTCCAGCCAGAGCAACGGCGGTGAGATCTGACCCACCACGACCCAGGGTGGTTATTTCTCGTTTGATACTTACGCCTTGGTAACCGGCGACAATGGCAATATCTCCTTGGGCCAATGCCTCTTCAATACGTGCTGGACGAATTTCTAAAATGCGTGCCCCTTGGTGTTTGTCTTCGGTGATGATGCCCGATTGGCTTCCGGTGAGTGACGTTGAGCGTCCGCCTTGTGCATGGATGGCCATGGAAAAAAGTGCCATTGAGATGCGCTCGCCGGCGGTAAGCAACATGTCTAGCTCGCGTTGTGGCGGATTTTCAGTGATCGACCGTGCTTGGGCGAGCAGTGTGTCTGTGGTATTGCCCATGGCGCTGACCACCACGACCAATCGGTGATTTTGTTGTTGAAAATCGACGACTTGTTTTGCGACTGCCTGAATTTTCGCAATATCTGCCAGAGAGCTTCCGCCAAATTTACAGATCCACGTTGCCATGGGATCAGCGTAGCAAAATGCGATGAAATGTTAAAACGGTTTGACGATCGCAAGGATCGTGATGCCAATCAGCAAGAACGTAGGTATCTCGTTGAATATGCGATACCAACGATGTGATTTTTTATTTTTATCGGCCGCGAATTTTTTCATTAATGCACCACACACGTGGTGGTATCCGATGAGTACGATAACCAATGTGAGTTTGGCATGCAGCCAACCTTGGCTTTTGTACATGTTCCATGCGTAGCCGTTGAGTAGTGCAAGACCTGTAATGATGGTGAATAGCATGGCGGGCGTCATGATGTAGCGATAGAGCCTTCGCTCCATGATTTTGAATCGTTCTATGCCAGGCGTATCGGTTGTGCTTGCGTGATACACAAATAAGCGTGGCAGATAAAATAGACCTGCAAACCAAGCGACCATGGCAATGATGTGAAATGCTTTAATCAGTAACATATTATCCTACAGCCTCCTTGGGGATGTTTGCGTTGAGCTTTAACATAACTTCATGAGCAAGTGCACGGTATGCGATGGCACCTGGGCTTGTGATTGCGTATTGAAAAACGGATTGTCCCTGCATATGGGCGCGATTGAGACTCGCATTTTGTGGAATTTGTGTCGCAAATAGGGCTTCTGCAAACATATCGCGAAAGCTTTGGCTGATACTTTCGTTGATGCGTTTGGTTCGGACATCCACGCGCGTCGCAAGGATCCCAAGCACATTTAGCGATTGCCCTAATCGTTTACGTAAGGTTGTTACCGTGTCGAGCATATCGCTGACACCTTCAAGCGCCAACACCGACATATCGGCCGGAATGATTACATGCTCTGCCGCACAAAGTGCGTTCAGCGTGAGCGTGCCAATGTTGGGCGGACAATCGATGAGAATGATATCGTGATGGGTTCGTGCAACGTCAAGGGCGCCACGAAGTATAAATTCTTTGCCAATTTTTGCTGATAAAACCATTTCTGTTTCGGCAAGGCGCTTGTCCGAGCCAGCAAGCATCAGTTGGGGCGTGGGGCTTAGGCGAACGACTTCTTGTACATCGTTGAGATGACCTAGCATGACGTCGCTGAATGTGGGGGATGGGGCGGGCGGAGAGCCGAGAGCTGCAGCGACGTGGGCTTGCGGATCGAGATCGATCAAAAGCACATGACAACCGAGTTCTGCCATGGCAGTGGCAAGATTGACTGCAGTGGTTGTTTTTCCGACACCTCCTTTGCTGGATGCGATGGCGATTGTGGTCGCATTGCGGCTGCCTCGCTCGGGGTTTTTAGAAACCATGTGGCGTAAATGTTCGGTAATGCGGTGTCGGATGTCCAATTGTAACCTCTGCTGTGGGTTCGCTTGTCTTTTTTTAGCACTATGGGAATAATGCGGTGGGTTCCAGGGGTTCATAAGCATATGGGCTTTTTTTCGCAAACACAGAACGTTCACGTTGATCAGATCGAAGGGCTGTTGCAGGCGAACCTTGATGTTCTGTATCGGGTTGCTTTGCGTTATACCCGTGATGCGTCTTCGGCGCAGGATCTGGTTCAGGATGCAGCCATTCGCTGCTTGCGTTTTCGACACCGTTATACCCCGGGTACCAATTTCCGCGCGTGGTCGCTTACGATCCTCACCAATATTTTTAGACAACAATATCGTCGTTTAAAACATGAGCGATCGATTTTGTTGGATCCAGATGCTGTCGAACAAGTTCACGGAAGTCATCCAGGGACGCTCCAGCCTGAAGAGGCGTTCTTTGATGGACTGTTGGGTGATGAAGTGACACATGCGCTTGACAAGCTTGGCGATGATCATCGCGCGGTGCTTGTTTTGTGTGATTTAGAGGGTGTTTCTTATAAAGACGCTTCAGACATATTGGATGTTCCCATTGGGACAGTGATGAGCCGTTTGTATCGTGCGAGACGTCTTGTTCGCTTGGAACTCCATGGATTGGCTGTGGAACGTGGTTTTGCAGCCCAAGAAAAACGTGAGGAAAACGACGAGAATGTATTACCATTGCGCCGTGAATGGGTACGAAAGGGGGCGTCGTGATGGGTGCTATGCCATGTTGCGAAGCGCAGACGTTACTCCCATTATGGCTTGATGGGGAACTTCCAGGGAATGAAGGCCTTGAGATCGAGCAACATCTTGCAGCGTGTATCGATTGCTCACGCAGTGTTAAAGTCGATGTCTCTGTGCGTCGCGCATTGATGCGCAGTACGTTGGGTGGTTGTGCACCCCATGGCTTGCGAACGCGTGTTGATTCTTCTTGTCGGAGTGAGCGACGCGTGGCACAAAATCGTCGAACGTGGCGGGTTGTCTCTGCCGCGTCACTGTGCGTGATTGCTGCTCTTTTAACGATGCGCCGAGGGATATCGGATCTTTCGTTAGAGCATATGATGGCACGCCATGCTGGAAATTTAAAAATGGATGTGGAATCGGAAGAACTCAAACCGGTTCAGCAATATTTAAGTGGGCATTTACCCTTTTCAGTTCATTTTCCGTCATTTCATGAGAAAGTTGTACCGCAGCGTTTGGGTGCGCGTGTGATCCAATTGGATAATCGTGATGCAGCCTACATTCGTTACGATACGTCTCGTGGACGTATTTCGTTGGTGGTATCTCCGGATATGTCTCAATGGCCTGTGGAGGAAGAGCAGGTCGTGCGCCGTGTGCATGGTTACTCTGTGACCAGATGGCGTGATGGTGGCTTGGTGTATTCTGTGGTGACCGACGAACCTGAAGTGGTTCGTTTTGCGTTTCCAGAACGATTCTAACGCTACTATTTTCGCAGACGTGATTCGATTGAAATTTTGATGGTGTAATGGATGCCTGCGTACTTGCTAAATAGAGTGCGCATGATGTTACCGCTTAAGCGCAAACAGACACAAGGCGTTGTTGTGTAAATGGTTGCTCGGCGTGTGCGTCCTGGATGAATTGCCGCGATCTCGCCGAAGAAATTATCGTCATCGGTATGTGCGATCGTTGACATGATATCGCCATCAACAATAACGCTCACAGTACCCTCACACAGCAAGTAAAAATCATCTCCGATCTCTCCTTGTTGAATAACAGTATGATTTTTTTCGAATTGAACTTTATCACCATAGGCGGCAATTTGATTTCGCACCGAAAGATCTAAATGTCGGAAAAGTTCGGCGGATCCGACCATCGGACGGTGTTCCCAGATCGTACGGATTTTTTTCTCTAAGCCCTTCGCATGGAAATATTCATCAAGAAACGAACCGTTTATTTCAAACAATTCCATGGGTGTTTCGGCAGTGATGGTTGCCGTATTATGACCTCGGGCATCGACCAATTCGATGTGTCCAAAAAATTCGCCGGGGCGTAATTCTGTTATTTTTTCATTGTGACTGTTCCACACTGAGGCAATCCCAGACACAATGATGCTGAACATCGAACGGGGGTCTTGTTCTCCTTCGTGTGCAAGGATGCTTTGACTGCTGATTGTGCGTGTTTTTCCTTTGAAGAGCATGGCAGAAAACCAGGCAGGATCATCGACCTCTAAAAATTTGAGTGCACGCAACAAGCGTGCTGGGATAGCGGGGTGCAGCGGACGTGGCGTGATATGTGTGATGAGTTGTCCCGGTTCAGCAAGACGATGACCAAAACTTCGGGTATGCGCATTATCGGGGCAATGATAATAAAGAATGTCATTGGGATTGCCTTCCCAATCTTTGGGATGCCCATGAATAATCGATTCACCTACGTCGGCAAAATAGGTGCTGTTTTCAATGCGTTTGCTTGGAATAAGATTACGTAGAGATTGAAACATGTTTTGGTTTAAGATCCCGCATTGAAGCATCTCGTCGAGGCCTGCGTGATGGATCGTATCACCCGATACTTGAATACTGTGTTTATGGCCGCCACCATCATTCATTGCCACATGGACACCAATGGTCGGAATAGAATGTGCTGTGTAGAAAAAATTAAATTCAGCGCCCAACATTTCAAAAGGTTCACCCGGGGTCACGCGTTGGTAGTCGATATAACCCGCAACATCTTCTTCCGATTCGCCGAAATGGCATGCCAGCTTGGCAAGTGCAGAACGATAAATGGGTTCGGCGGTGATGACTTTGGGACGTTGCCCTGCAAGAATAAGTTCGACAAACGCACCCATGTGGTCTTCATGACAATGGCTAAGAATAATCGCATCAATGTCGTCGCAGCTTATTCCTTGGCTTTGAAGAAGATAACGTGTTCCCACGGGACCGTCGTAAACGACTGCGCGGCCGTTGATCCAAAATAAAAATCCTGTCGTTGGACCACTGAGGTCGAATCCACTGCGTGTGCCGAGCGCTTTGATTCCAAAAGTAATGGGCGTTTGGGTGATGGAGGGTGTTTTGAGTGTTGCAAAAGGGGTCACAGGCCCATGGATTGAGAGATCAATAGGCTGTGTTTTATTTTGTGTACGAATCAAAAATTCATGCGGTGCTGTGCGTGCAATATGAACAGAGTCATCTAACAGTTGGATTTTCCCACTTCGATCAAAACATACAATATCCACCGACTCGTTGATTTCACATTGGCGATTGTCTTTTTTGACGGCGAGATGTCGACTTATATTGGCCAGTATCGTGGCGATGTCATCGGGAACGAGGCGTTTTCCCTGTGGGTCGCGATAGCTTTGCATTTGCGCAAGCGAGGGACCGTAGAGTGTTATCTCTAATGCACGTTTGATTCCATCACGTTGTTCTGGGTCACATACGAGGACCAATCGTTCATTTTCTAAACGGCGATTGAATGCTGCACCATAGACAAACAAAAATTCATACAGAAAAAATTCTGGACTGAATTGGGGTGTGGCAGCGACCAGAAGTGTTTGTGGTGCCACAAGAATGCGCGGAAACGGGATGCTATGTTGGTTGCAGAAATATTTCGTTGCTTTAAATGCATCGGAGGGTGCACCAAACAAGATCGACCCGCGAGATGTGAGGGCCAGTTTTGCACCAGGATACGGGCTGAAAATGTCGAGTGACATGGTGTGCTTTTGCCCCTTTACATCCTTGATGTGTTATCGGACGTGTGCTGTTTGTCGGCATCTGTGCATGAGATCTCTTATAATCGAATTATCATGCATGTGTTGGTGGTGGAAAAAGATCGGCCTTCTTGTGAAAAAATAGTTACGCTTCTTGAGGGGCTCGGTGTGGCAAGTATTGTCGCCTTGGATCCCATAGAAGCCATCCTATCGGCAAAAGCCAATCGCCCTGTGGCGATTGTATTATCAGCCGATCTGGGTTCCTCAAGCGGCTATGCTTTGTGCAGTAAATTTAAACGCGATCCTGATCTCCAAGCTATCCCAGTGCTCATCATTGCGGAGGATGCTGATCCGGATACTTTTTTGAGGCATCAGCAGTTGAAAACCGGTGCCCAAGTTTATTTGCATGGGGCGCGCATTCAGGAACAACTTGGTCCCGCTTTGTTGCAATATCTGCCGAACTTAAACGCTCAGATGGAGATCCCAACGATGCATGATACGAGAAAGCAGGATGGTATCCAATCGGAGTTGGATCAATTGCTTCGCCATATGGAAGAGTCCCATGAGGATGGTCATATGGCTCCTATCCTGCCGTTGCCCGACGAGTTTCATGCCATCGTTCGTGAGGCCATGGTGTCTCAACCTGACATGACAACAAGTGCAGAGACTGATGAGCGACAGCTTAGGCTTGCGTTGGAATCGGTACAGTCAGACCTCGTTTTTGCTTCCCATGAGCGTGCTGAGCTTGAGCAGGAGGTTGCACGTCTTAAAGAAGAAAACACAGTGCTTACCTCACAACGCGATATGGTTCGTGATGCCATACGGCACGTCCTCGAAGTCGTTAAAAACATTAAATGAATAAATATCCACAACCCTCTGGACGTCGTTGACGATCCACCCCTGAATGTGTTATAACCCTCCTCTGTTTCTGTGTTCAATCTGCATACGAACGGATGGCGCGCTATGCAAAAGAGTCGATCTGAATCACGAATAGTTGAGAAGACAACGACTCCCGGGGAGTTTCGCGTTGGGGACAAGGCCGTATATCCGGCTCATGGCGTGGGTGAAGTCACCGCCATAGAAAACCGTGAGTTTTCAGGACAGACGCAACAGTTTTATATTTTGCGGATCCTTGAGAATGGTATGACGGTAATGATCCCAACAAACAACATTCGCGGTTTGCGCGAAGTCATCAGCGCCGACAAAGTGGATCGCGTGTTTGAGATCCTTCGCGGTAAGAGCTTGAGTGTTGATACCACCACATGGAATCGTCGTTACCGCGAGTACATGGAAAAGATCAAAACAGGTTCGATCTTTGAAGTGGCCGAAGTTCTGCGCGATCTCTATCTCCTCAAATTCGACAAAGACCTTTCTTTTTGCGAATTGAAACTTCTGGATACCGCACGCGGTCTGCTTCTCAAAGAGCTTGCAGTGGCACAAAACTGCGATGAAGAAGCAGTTGAAGAAGAGTTTCGTCGCATTTTTAGTCGCCAATAAGACCGGGGTGGGTGATGACCGGTCTAGGTCTTGATGATGTGATCTCCGAGCATCGGCAGAAACATACCCGCCGTCATCGTCGCATTTTACGACAAATTATTTTTATGGTTGCATGCGTTGCAGCGGGGATCTGGTTTATTTGGGGACAGCGCGATGAGATCCGCTATGCTTTCGCAACCAATCACCCGCCTGTCGATATTGGCGATGTGGCCCATGTGTCTCCCGCAGATTTACCACACAATGCGTTTGTAAAACTTCGCGGGATCACGGAACATCGCGGTATGGAGCAGATGCTTGTTCGTGGCATCGCTTGGCGTCATCGATTCCAATATTTCCGATTGCTAGGCTCACGAGGGATTTTTGTCGAGGTGGATCCTGAGCGTGATCCCATCGGCACCGTCACCCAGATCCAGGTTTCTGGTAGAGTGGTCGATCCGAATCATGATCAACGCTATGCACACTTGTTTGCAGCCTATGATAATAATTTTGGTTCAATGGAGCGCGCTCAGATACGTATAGTGCAAGTCGGTGTTGAGCCGGGTATTTGGGGACGCAACGCTTATCTTTTGTTTTTTACGATGTTGTCTTTATTGGTTATTGCAAACATCGTTTCGATTGTTCGTAAAATACGAGAAAATTAGACGACGTGTTGGGTCTCTATATCTTCACCATTTGCGCGGTGTCGCTGTGACCAATAATTGCGCATGCGTTCTGCAGCGGCTTGTCGGGCTTCGGCGGTCCATCCTCTGCGACTGCGTGTTTTTTTGAATTTACCATCGGAACGCAAATTGCTTAGGCATCGTTCGAGTTCTGCAATGGCGTGTTCGATGCGATTTCGTTCATCGTAGAGTTCTTCTAGCGCAGTTTCAATTGAATCACTGGCTTTTTCTGACATCGTTTACTCCAACCTTGCGGGCGAAACTTACATGAGCCTATGCAGAAAGACAATCAAGATGTGCACTGTTTCAACACAGTGAAAAGCTGTAGATCCCATCCCATGCAAAATCACACAGAAAAGGCCATCGCGTATTTTGACCAGCACGCTGAAAATTATCTTGAAGAGTTGAAAACCTTGGTGCGTATTCCGAGTATTTCGTTTGCAGGATTTCCTGCGTCGGCACCGCGTGCGAGCGCTGAAGCGACAGCCGATCTTTTGAGGCGGTCAGGTTTTGATCATGTGGCGTTATTGGAAATAGAAGGTGCACATCCTTATATCTATGGTGAACACTGTAAGCATTCAGGGGCGCCGACGGTGCTGCTTTATGCCCACCATGATGTCCAACCTGTGGGGGATCGTTCGGTATGGTTGAGCGATCCGTTCGAGCCATCGATACGCGAAGGTCGTATGTATGGTCGCGGTGCGGCCGATGACAAAGCAGGGATTTCTGTTCATGCAAGTGCAGTAGATAGTTGCTTGCGTTCGTGTGGGGAGCTGCCGCTCAATGTGAAAATTCTGATTGAGGGCGAAGAAGAAACGGGTTCGGATCATTTGGCTGAATTTCTTCGTGTCCACAAAGATCGTTTGCGTGCCGATGTGATGGTGCTCACCGATACGGCTAACTTTGATACGGGTGTGCCGTCGCTTACGGTGGGCTTGCGTGGCTTGATTGCGCTTGATCTCGAAGTGCGAAGTATGAAGCAGTCGCTGCATTCGGGGATGTGGGGTGGACCTTTGCCTGATCCAGCGATGGCGTTGGCTAAGATCTTGGCGTCTTTGGTGGATGAGCTGGGTGATATTGCAATCCCTGGATTTTGCGATCGTGTACGCCCATTGAACCCAAAGCAACGCCAAGGATTGGAGGATCTTCCTCCAACGCGTGAAGATTTTCGTACTCAGGCAGGACTCCTTGATGGCGTGTCTTTGCTGACTGCAGACAATCCTCATGCATCCATTTGGTGGAAGCCAAGTTTAACAATTAATGCTGTGCAAGCATCGTCTCGCGAAGAAGCACGCAATGTTTTATTGGACAGCGCTTGGGCCCGCGTGAGCGTTCGTTTGGTTGCGGATATGAATCCGGAGGCATGTTTGGATCTTTTGGAATCACATATTCGTGCGAATGCACCATGGGGTGTGGAGGTGGTGTGCCGTCCAGACGGAAGTGCGGGTGCATGGTTGACGGAAGCATCGCATCCGGTGTTTGAAGCTGCAGAACGGGCACTGGAACGGGGTTATGGTGCCAAGACAGTATACATGGGTTGTGGTGGATCTATTCCATTTGTAGCGACGATGTGCCGTGAATTGGGGGGGATCCCCGCATTGTTGATTGGCGTTGAAGATCCATACACCAATGCCCATGGCGAAAATGAAAGTCTCGATTTATCCGATTGGAAAAAAGCGACCCATGCCGCTATTTATCTATACGACGAACTTGCGCGATGTTTGCAGAAATAAATAAAGGAGACATCATGCGGATCGCAACATGGAACGTGAATTCTGTGCGGGCGCGTAAAGAACGCATACTTAAGATGTTGGCCCAACACCAACCCGATGTTTTGTGCTTGCAAGAACTCAAAGGCGTGGATGAAATATTTCCATTCGATGAAATCAGAGAAGCAGGATATCACGCCGCCGTTTATGGGCAGTCGACATACAATGGCGTAGCTATTTTAAGCAAAGTCCCTCCTAAGAATGTGATGCGTGGTTTTCTCGACGATGTGGAGGATACACAGGCACGTATCATTGCGGCCACAGTTTCGGATATTCAGATTATTTCTGTTTATGTCCCCAACGGTGCCGAAGTGGGGTGTGACAAATATCATTACAAATTGGCTTGGATCGATAGATTGCGTGCATATCTCGATCGCAATTTTACCAGCGAAGATCCTCTGGTGTTGTGTGGCGATTTTAATATGGCTGACGATGAACGCGATATTGCATATCCCGAAAAATGGGCCAACACCGTGCTGTGCCATCCCGATGTATTGGAAGCATTTTCTCATGTCGCTGAATTTGGACTTGAAGATGCTTTTCGTGCTGTGAATCCGGATGAAGGCAATTACTCATGGTGGAATTACCGCACATTTTTTTTAAAACAAAATGATGGATTGCGTATTGACCATATTTGGTCAACTGCACCGATGATCGAACGTGCACGCCATGCCTTTGTGGATCGGGATGAGCGTCAAGGTGATGGCCCATCGGATCATGTTCCGGTTATTGTCGATTTTGATTAGGGTGTGATGTTAAGCGGGAAAATTGGTTTGTCACGCTGGACCTCTCTGCCTCGCCATCCGTGTGCAGTTTCCTCCCGCCTTCCACAAAAGCCACGTGACGCGCATGATGTTTGAAATTTGATTGTCTTTTTTTTTATCGCGTCACAACGCTTTTGTGGAAGGCGGGAGGAAACTGCACACGCAATGGCGAAAGAACGATAATCGATTCAATTTTTATGATGAATATGCAGCTTGTTCGATGTGTGACCGCGTAAGGTCAGTGATTAAGGCGCTTCATCATCTGCTTTGGGTTTTATCTTGGCCAGTTGTTCGACCATTTGAAGCAACGCTTTGCCCATCAGTTTGGATATGGCCTGTGCTGCATGGCCAGAACTTGCATCAGTAAGTTTTTCACGCTGATCAAACGTATATCGAAATAAGACGTTTCGTGTGTGAAAATCGATCATGACAATCGATATGGCCAAATGAGCTTGCGGCGTCATTGCGAAGGATTCGACATCAAGGGCGATCAACTCACCATGCATTTCATAGGTGGGCTGTTTGTCTGCGAGGTGTGATGTCGCTGTGTCAAAGAGACCGCTTTGTGTAAGTTTGTCTGCGATGATGTTGGGGAGCAAACGTTTGGGTCTTGCAACCCAAAGTTCGTGTGCACGGTAATCCAGCTCAAAGCGGCCTTGGCGAACAACAATTTGGCTGCGTTCATAGGCATCGGGTACGGAAAATTCGCGGACATAAAGGACCCCTCCGAGCCGTTTTTCTGTCTTGGGGAATGCGACTTCAGGATCGATGATAAATACCCGTGTGTTGGGCGAACGTCCCCCAATGCAGCCGATCATAAAAAAAACGACGAGCAATGCAAATGCGCGTATTACCATGTTTACTCCTGGCCTCGGATGAGGGCACCGGGATCTTGGGCGATAATTCTTCCAAATTCTTCCATATCTTCTGCAGCTTTGCGTAGGCTTTGCATGGTCGCAGTGAGGTCTTCTTGACCCGTTCGAACCGTGACTTCAACGCTCGACAATGTTCGATTAAGCGTTCTCATGGTGTTTTTTAGCTCACTGATGGCAATGCCCGCTTCTTCCTCGGAAAATCGTCGTTCAACGTGTCGGCCTGCATCGCGCACTGCGATGACCGCGTTCCTCAATTCTCCAGGCTCAAGATCTGTTAAAGGATCTCGAATTGCTTTGAGTGTTTTTTCAAAAGAGGCAGAGGAGCTATCGATGGCATTTTGTAATTTTTGTGAGAGTGCAGGGATCTCGCCACGGGTTGCACCAATAGCATCTAGGGCACGTTGCGTGGGAAGGCGATTTGTATTGAGAAACGCATTGGCTGTGTTGGCCAGCTGTGTTGTGGCATCAATCATATTTTCTGCGCGTACTCTGTTTGCGGCACTGGACCACTGCGCAAATTGATTGAGCACCATCTCTGCTTTGATAGCGATATCTTCGGCGCGTCCCGTGATGCGATCAATAAAAGATGCACCTGCGGGAATAAGTGATCCCGGTTTGATGCGCGGCCGATCGGGATCGCCTCCCGTTAAGTTGACGGTACGTACGCCTGTTATGCCGCTGGTATCGAGTACTGCGCGAATGCCTTCATACAACGGTAAATCTTTTTCGACGGCGATGGTAATTTCGACGGTACCGCCTCCATCCTCTAGGACTTGCATGTCTTCAACACGACCGACGGGAACCCCCCAGTGCTTAACCGGCGCACTTGCTGAAAGTCCACCGACACTTTCTTGAAATCTGATCCTGTAGCGATCTCTCGGTGAAAAGATATTAAGACCTGTCAGTGTAAGCATGGTGAGCAGTAAGATCAACAAGCCACCGAGAAAAAATAATCCAAGACGGATTTTTTGTGCATGGGATAATTTCATGATGCTTTCCCCCGCATGATCTCTGCGAAAATTGAATTTGTATGTGTTTGTTGGGCAGGGATGCGATCAAAAAATGCCCTAACTTCAGGAATTGTAGAGGCCTGCACCTGCTTTGGTGTCCCGTCAAAAATAATATTTCCAGAATGTAACATGGTGATGGTATCGGCGATGGCTTCGATGCTGGATAATTCGTGGGTGATGATCAAAACAGTCATGCCGAATCGATCACGTAAGTTGATGATGAGTTGGTCAATGCCCGCAGCGGTGATGGGATCGAGGCCTGCAGAGGGTTCGTCGCAGATCAACAATTCAGGACCCATCACCATCGCACGGGCTAGGGCTGCTCGTTTGCGCATGCCTCCAGAAAGTTCTTCGGGCAACATACGATGTGCGTCGTGGAGTCCAACCACAGCAAGCATGCTTCCTACCACATCACTGATCAGTTCTTCGGTGAGATTGGTGTGTTCTCGCAGAGGGAGTGCTACATTGTCGTAAATATCAAGACTCCCCAGAAGTGCGCCGCCTTGAAAAAGAATGCCGATACGTTGAGATAGGAGATGTGCTGATTCGTTATTGATGGAACTTGTTTCTTCACCGAGTACCGTAATTATTCCTGCCATCGGCTGGGCGAGGCCGATAATATTTTTGAGAAGTGTGCTTTTACCGCAACCCGAACCACCGACGAGAACATGCACTTGCCCGCGCATAACACGCATGCTTACGTCACAGAGAACAATACGTTCGCCATATCCTACTGTGACATTGTCTACATTGATGACCATTTCTTCGACCATCTAAGCTCCAAAATAAAACAGCAAACTGCATATTGCGTCCGCTACAATGACGCCACTGATACTAGCTACCACACTTTTGGTTGTATTGTTGCCCACTGCCTCGGTACCACCATAGGTAGATAATCCAATATAGGCGCTGACAGAAACAATGATGTTTGCAAATAGGACGCTTTTGATAAGTCCTGTGACCATATCCTTAAGATAAAGCGATTCGTACAATCGTGAGACGAATGCTTCAGGTCCAATATCGAGATAAAGAATCGACATCACAAATCCGCCGATCATGGCGAAAGTTTCGGTGAGAACGGTGAGTAGGGGTTGCACCAAAATAAGCGCAATGGCGCGAGGTGTGACAAGAAATCGGATAGGGCCCAATCCCATGGCGCGCAGGGCATCCACTTCTTCTGAAATGACCATCGCACCAAGTTGTGCCGCGACCGCAGATCCGGATCGGCCAGCGATGAGAATGGCAGTGATGAGTGGTCCCAGTTCTCGGGTAATAGACACCGTGAGAAGGTCGACCACAAAGACGCTCGCGCCAAATTGGCGCAGTTGTGCGACGGCTTGAAGGGCCAGTGTTCCGCCGATGAGAAATGCAATCAGGGCGATGATAGGGAATGCACGCGCTCCCATCAGCGATGCTTGATACAAAATCAGATCCCATCGCATACGACGAGGACGCGTGAATTCGCGAAGGATATACCAAAGGAGATCTGCTGCAAACGTGGCATAGCCAAACATGTAGCGAGCGCTTTGGTAGGTCGAAAGGCCCAAATGATCGATATAGGGCAGGAAAGGACGCATGATAGGCTTGGCCGGTGGCGCAGGAAGCGCGTTTAAAACGCCGCGCATTTCATCGTTTAATCCTAGGAAGGCGAGTGGTGATCCTGCTTCTTTGGCATTGCGTGCGCATTGCAATAATACTGCTGCACCAATGTGATCGATACGTTGTACTTGGCTAAGATCGACAATGGTCGCACCATCGTGCAAGGCTTGGGTGACGATGCCGAGAGTGCTCACCGCCGTGGATGCATCAAGGTTACCTGCCAATGCGATGGTCATGGGATCCGATATTACCCCTGTTCATGGTAACCGGTTAAGTGGCTTCGATGTATTTTTTTGTTGTGCACATGAAAGCTCCTCGCGAACCCAGTGATCTTCCTCGTGCAGTTCAGCATCGGCCAGCGCTTGTAAGGCGCTTGGTGTTTGGATTTGGCCCAATGCCCATGCAGCATGGCCTCGAATCAATGGATAAATGCTGCCAAGTGCCGAAATAAGCACATCGGTAAAAATAGGATCACGCGTATTGCCGAGCACAACGGCTGCATTTCTTCCCAGTTGTGCACGATTTGCCCGCGCAAGTGCACTGCCTTTGACGAGTTTCCGATAACCACTTGCGGTAAGAGTTAAAAGTTGTGTCGCGGTGATGGCTTGGGTGCTTGCGCGTGCTTTTAGTCGTGGCTCTATGGCTCGTTCTTGTTTGGATGCGTTAAACGGACAAACCGATTGGCATATGTCGCATCCAAAGAGATGTTGTCCAATAAGCGGTCGAAGATCGCGCGGGATGGGGCCTTGATTTTCGATGGTGAGATAAGAAATGCAGCGTTTGGCGTCTAACTGCCTCGGTCCTACGAATGCACCGGTTGGGCAGGCAATCAAACAAAGTTTGCAACTGCCGCACCGCTCTCGTGCTGGGGGGTCGGGTTCTAGCGCAAGTGTTGTGATGAGACTTCCTAGCAATACGTAACTTCCGAGTCCTGGCACGATGGCCATGCACGATTTGCCGATGAAGGCCACGCCAGCGCGCGCGGCCGCTTCACGTTCAAGAATGGGTGCTGTGTCGACGCATGCCCGAAAACGGGCTTCGGGAACGCGCGTTTCAATGCGTGCTGCAAGTTCTCTCAGTTTTTCCTTGATCACCTGATGGTAGTCATCGCCTTGTGCATAGGCTGCGATGGTTTGAGTATTCTGTGCATTTGGACGTGGGTGGGGAATAGCCACCACAATCATGCTGAGTGCACCCTCTAACAAGGCTGTGGGATCTGCTCTGTCTGAATGCTGTAACATGAAATCCATGTCGGCGTGGTGACCCTGTAGGATCCACTGTTTGAATCGTTCAGCAGCTTCGGTGAAGTATTCAGTGGTTGTAACGCCCCAGCGCGTGAAGCCCAATTCAGTGGCAATCGCGTCAAGTTGTTGCCTTGGTAGCGTTGGCATACTCAAGCGGCAGGAAGGGTTTGCAATACGGTGGGTAGTACGGCCTCGCCCAGTTGGCCGCATGCAGCGGCAATGTCTTGCCCGCGCGGGGTACGAAGCCAGGCACCATAGCCGCGTTTGCGCAATTCTTCTTGAAAGCGCGCGACCGTAGCGCGGCTCGGCGTTTCAAACGGGGTTTTATTGTGGGCATTCAAGGGAAGAAGATTAATTTTTACTGGAATACCATCAAGTAGTTTGGCGAGACGTTGGGCATCTTCAACACTATCGTTGATGTCCTTAAGTAACACGTATTCAATGGTAAATCGTCGTCTTGGTGCCAGTGGATACCTGCGAAGTGCGCCCAACAATTCGGCAATGGGCCATTTCTTGTTGATTGGCATGATTTTGGTTCTGATTTCGTCGGTGGTGGCATTGAGTGAAATGGCCAATTGCGTATTGACGGCGCGTCCCAAGTCATCAATGCGGGGGACGATACCCGAGGTGCTCACGGTGATCCGACGGGTTGAAAACGAGAGTCCCATGGGTTCGAGCATCACTTTGCAGGCTTGCACCACGTTATCAAAGTTAAGCAGAGGTTCGCCCATGCCCATAAACACAATGTTGGTTATTTGCGCACCAGGGCCTTGAGGGAGCAGATCGGCCCTTACTGCAAGAACTTGGCCGATAATCTCACCCGCTGTAAGATCACGATGTCGTTTGATGCTGGCGGTGAAGCAAAATTTGCATCCGACTGCGCAGCCTGTCTGGCTTGAGACGCACAGGGTATTGGTACCACGGCCTGCTGCAACCTCAGGGATGTAAACAGCCTCGTAGGCGCCGACTGCACCGTCTGAGAATTGATATTTGCGCGTGCCATCGGTTGAAACCTGAACTTGAGCTGGGGGTACAGGGGTAATCGGCATTTCTGCGTCTATTTTTGCGCGCAGTTCATGGGCCAATGTCGAAATTTCGCTGGCGTGGCCAATACCTTTTCGAAAGACGGCCTCAAAGACTTGGTCACCACGAAACTTTGAATGTCCCCATGTGGCCACAAGTTCCCGCCACGCCTCTCGCGTGAGTCCTAGGCCCATACATCGATTGTCCATGGCGCAAAATACCCTATGGGCCGTCTGTATTCAATATGTGGTTATGTGGTTTTTTTATTACATTATGTTGACATTTTTACTAGGTATATCGTTGTATTCTATTGGCTTTTTGTGTGGGTATTGACAACTGATAGGGTCCCTATGTAATGTCACTGTGCTTATTTAGTATAGAAGTAACCCTGTAATCGAATTTTGTACCGTTACTTGAGGTATCCTAGTAGAAGGGTCCATAACGGTCCCTGATTCGTTACCACGGAGCCGCATCATGAAGCGCACAGATAAGCGTAAACAAAGTTTGTATTTTCCAGAAGAAATGCTGAAAGAAATCCAGCATGAGGCCAATCGTCAAGATCGGTCTTTGTCGTGGATCGTCCAGCAGGCTTGGCGTATTGCCCGCGAGGAAATTAAACGTTTTCCTTCCGTTAACGACGTCGTAGGCGACGATGATGTCGAGGAATAATCGTGGAAAAAGGGAAAACGCGTAGGCAAGCTCTCTACTTTCCTTCTGACATGCTTGATGAACTTCAAGTTGAAGCCGAGCGGCTCGATCGCTCTTTCAGCTGGTTGATTCAGCAGGCATGGCGGTTGGCACGTACTGAAATGGCCAAAGTGCCAAGCACCACCGACTACTTGCCCGATCTTAACGACGACGACGAAGAAGAACTTAGATCAGCCTGATTTAGGTTTGTACGCGTGCCTCGCTGTTATTTATGGCAGTGTAATATCGCCATTTATGGGGATCTCCATCATTTCTCCCGAAACGCTGGCCTCTGCTGTCAGCGTGTATGGGATTTTTCCCGCCTTCAATCTTTTAAACAATCCCGCGTGTGTGCTTTTACTTATATGACTCTGTACGTCGACGTACAAGGTGGCATAGCCCGTAAGCTGGGGATCCCATGATAGCCTGTGGCTTTCTATGGCTTTTGCATCGATCTGTACGTGGATAATCAAATTTTTGATCGCAACGGGAAACGGATTGCTGTTGTAAAGCGCAATTTCTGTAGAAAACTCCAGATCATCATCGCGTGTGCGCCAAAGTTGAGATCTGGCGCTGAGAGTGGGCTTGCTTGGGGTTTGTATTTTGACCGGCTGTTTTGGAGCTATGGATACTTGGAACGAGGGGCTGATGATGGATGTCTTGCGCGTATGAATCGCCGGACTGCATCCATGGAACACCGAAAGTACACCGAGAATAAGAAGACTGCGCGGTGGCAAGACCATGCAAGTCACATGGTATGTTACTTGGGGGTCGTGATCAAAATACGTGGTTTAAATGGCGCGGTGGGACATGGCATGCGCGGGTGGTTTTGCTGAGAGGTGTTCGAGTCCACCCTCAAGCTGCGCCAAACGTTTTTCGATGCTGTGGGTGTTGGCCATGCGAAGTCCCTCAACACCAAATTGTTCGACGGTAAACGATGCCACAACGCTACCGCGTAGCAACGCACCACGCCACGCAGGCTCCGCCAAATTATCGCAACTGGCGAGGTAACCCATCATGGCACCTGCAAATGAATCACCCGCACCCGTGGGATCACGTACAAGGGGCACACGGTATGCGGGAACTTGGATGATCCCATCGTGAAGGTACATGCAGGCCCCATCGGCAGCCTGCTTGATCACCAACACTTGGGGCCCCATACCGAAGATAACCTCGGCTGCGCGCGCAAGATCGGTTTCTTTGGATAGCAACCGTGCTTCTGTTTCGTTGATGCACAACATATCAACGAGTTCCAGTGTATGAATAAGTTCTTCACGGGCGCTGTTGATCCAATAATTCATGGTATCGAGAGCGACCCATTTTGGAGGATCCAGCTGCTCAAGTACTTTGCGTTGAATACTTGGTTGAATATTTCCTAAAACCACGTAGGGGGTTTTGCGCCAATCTTCTGGAATAGTGCCATCGAATGTTTTAAATACGCCGAGCTGTGTTTCAAGGGTTTCGGCGTTGCTCAGATCACCGTCGTACTTCCCATCCCAACGAAATGTTCGACCATTCGGATTGATGACGATCCCCGCCGTATCGATACCATGGCGATGAAACATGGCGAGATGTTCGTTCGGAAAATCATTGCCAACCACACCCACCATACGAGGTGTGGCCCAGTGACATGCGGCAAGGCTCAAATAACTGGCTGCTCCTCCAAGCATCTCAGTTCGCTTGCCTGACGGTGTTTCAACGCTATCGAACGCAATACTACCCACTACGAGGATGCTCATCAGTGCAGATCTCCAAGATAAGGGAGGGATCAAATGAACTTATTGGCGACTGTAGTTGTTGAGGTCAAGCGACGCGAAAAATTGTGATATTTCGATCGCGGCATTTTCGGCACTGTCGGAACCATGGACCGCATTATTTCCGATGCTTTGGGCATACTTGGCACGGATGGTGCCAGCGTCGGCCTGTGCTGGATTGGTTGCACCCATCAAAGTACGATAGCGACTGACTGCATTTTCGCCTTCGATACAGCTTACAACGACTGGGCCGCTGATCATGAACTCAACCAATTCGCCAAAAAATGGTCGGGCGCTGTGCACCGCATAAAATGCTTCGGCTTGGCGTTTTGTGAGCCACTGCATGCGCGTGGCCAAGATCTTAAATCCAGCGCCTTCAAGCATTGCAAGGATATTGCCGACATTGCCTGCGGCTACTGCATCGGGTTTGATAATTGAAAATGTGCGTTCCATAATAATACCTCAGGCCATAGCCAATTTAAGTGTTGCAGCGATCATGGATGGATCATGTGTGATGTGGATGCCAGCGGCTTTCATGGCTGCGAATTTTGCAGCCGCAGTGCCTTTGCCACCTGCGATAATAGCGCCTGCGTGTCCCATCCGTTTGCCGGCCGGGGCTGTGGCGCCTGCAATAAACCCTGCGATGGGCTTGGTCATATTGCTTTGGGCCCACTCGGCCGCTTCTTCTTCGGCACTGCCACCTATTTCGCCAATCATGATGATCCCATGGGTATTGGGATCTTGATTGAAGAGATCGAGGCAATCGATGAAGTTGGTGCCGTTGATGGGATCACCGCCAATACCGATGCAGGTACTTTGTCCAATGCCGAGGGCAGTGAGCTGGCCCACGGCTTCGTACGTCAGTGTGCCCGAACGCGATACCACGCCCACATGCCCAGGAAGATGAATGTGTCCTGGCATGATGCCAATTTTGCATTCACCTGGCGTGATCACGCCGGGGCAGTTGGGTCCAATAAGGCGCGTCTTCGAGCCTTTGAGTGCATGCTTGACCGTTACCATATCCAAGATAGGAATACCCTCGGTGATGCACACCACAAGCGGTAAGCCTGCATCGGCTGCTTCAAGGATCGCATCGGCAGCAAATGCGGGGGGGACGTAAATAACACTGGCGTTGGCGCCTGTGGCACGTACGGCTTCTGCGACGGTATCAAAGACAGGCACTTTGTCGGCAAAGAGGGTGCCACCACGTCCTGGTGTGACACCTGCGACGACCTGTGTGCCATATTCCATCATCAACTTGGCGTGGAAGGATCCTGCGCCGCCGGTGATGCCTTGAATGATCAATTTCGTGTTTTTATTGACGAGAACGCTCATGAAACGCTCCTCCCTGTTGCAGCGGCAACAACTTTCTTTGCCGCATCATGCATATCTCCCGCAGGGGTGATCGCAAGTCCGCTTTCGGCCAGAATTTTTTTACCGAGATCGACATTGGTGCCTTCAAGTCGAACAACCAAAGGAACCGCGAGGCCTACTTCGCGCGCGGCACCCACAACACCATTGGCGATGACGTCACATTTTGCGATACCCGCAAAAATATTGACCAAAATCGCTTTGACGTTGGGATCGGCCAAAATGATTTTAAAGGCTTGGGTGACTTGGGCTTCCGTCGCTCCGCCGCCCACATCGAGGAAATTTGAAGGCGATCCACCCGCATTTTTGATGCTGTCCATGGTGGCCATGGCAAGTCCTGCACCATTCACCAAACACCCGATGCTGCCTTCAAGGGCTACATAGGACAAACCGGCGTCGTGGGCTTCGGTTTCTTTGGGATCTTCTTCGTCGATGTCGCGAAGCTCTTGGATCTCGGGATGACGAAAGAGGGCATTCGCGTCAAAAGTGACCTTTGCATCCAACGCTTTGACTTCGCCTTCGGCGGTGATCACCAACGGATTCACCTCAACGAGCGACGCATCGGTGGCTGTAAACATCGTGTACAAGCCCGCAAATAGTTTTGCGGCCTGAGACGCTGTTTGGCCTTCGAGCCCCAGGGCCTTGGCGATTTTTCTGCCATGATAGGGCTTCATGCCGGTGGCAGGATCGATACGCTCTGTCATGATGAGCTCGGGTGTTTCTTCTGCCACCTTTTCGATGTCCATACCGCCTTCGGTACTTACGATGAACGCAACACGGCTGGTGTCGCGATCCAAAACCACACCAGCGTACAGTTCGGTTGCTATATTGCTCGCTTCTTCAACGAGAATTTGCTTGACCTGCTGCCCCTCGGGGCCTGTCTGATGGGTGATTAGGTGATTGCCTAAGAGGCTTGCTGCAAATGCAGCAGCATCCTCAGGCGTTTTGACGACTTTGACACCGTGGACGGAGGGATTTTCCCGAAGGGAACCCTTACCACGACCGCCTGCATGAATTTGCGCTTTCACAACAACGGTGCCGCCTATTTTTAAGGCTGCGTCGCGCGCTTCATCCGGGGTTTTGGCGATGATCCCACGGGGTACGGGAATACCGTATTTCCGAAATAGTGCCTTGGCTTGAAATTCGTGGATTTTCACAGGGGTCTCACAGGAAAAAGGGAAACATGTGCTTGTGCGGCGCTTGTAACAGTCCATGAGGTGGGTGTGCAAGATCGAGTGATGCCACTTTGAGATGGCTCTTTGCTCTTGCTACGACGCTTGTCCGTTGCATATCAAACGCCTATGTCTACATTCCCTCTGACCCCCGAAGGCCATGAACGACTCAAGGAAGAGCTGAAAAGGCTTAAAACGGTTGACCGACCTCGGATCAGCCAAGAAATAGGGACGGCCCGTGAGCTGGGGGATTTGTCTGAAAACTTTGAGTACCATGCGGCCAAAGATCGACAGGGCCTTATTGAAGCTAAAATTCGTATGCTTGAAGATCAGATGTCTCGGGCTGAAGTGATTGACCCACGCACGTTTTCGGGTGACCGTGTGGTGTTTGGTGCGACAGTAACTATCTTGGACATCGAAACAGACGACGAAAAAACCTATCGCATCGTGGGTGAATACGAAGCCGATCTGACCCAAGGCAGTATTTCGATCACATCACCCTTGGCCCGCGCACTTATTGGTCGCGAAGTGGGCGATGAAGTACAGATCCCTGGGAAAGCAGGAAAACGTACTGTGGAAATTTCGGATGTTATTTTCAAGTGAGTGTTTTTTTAGATCTTCTCGATATTCTTGAAGCGCCGTTGCGTATTGCCAAACAAGGCCCCGAACAATTTTTACGCATTGCGGACTTGGGCCCTACGCTTATTCGGATGCTTGATCGCGTGGACGCACATGGGTTGTTAGAACCGCAAAAAATGTGGGTAAAAACGTTTCGTGAACGTTGTGCGCATATTTCTACGGAAGCGCGTTCGGGTCATCGTGAGGCGATCGCTCTTTGGGGCTTGATTCAAGCAGCGCGAGTCGTGCCTGTTGTCGCAACTAAAGTCGTTGCATCTGCGAATGCACTCGCACCGGATGCATTGGTGCAATACGTGAAAGGTGTTGGTCCGAAGCTTGCAACATCATTGAATGAA
The DNA here is from genome assembly GCA_005801425.1 of Bdellovibrionales bacterium. Lineage (GTDB taxonomy): Bacteria > Myxococcota > XYA12-FULL-58-9 > XYA12-FULL-58-9 > SYDY01 > SYDY01. The sequence goes on from SYDY01000019.1 coordinate 45,292, forward strand.
CATGGGATCCTCACTGTTGCAGATCTGCTTTGTTATTTTCCACGACGCTTTGAAGGGCATCAGGGGACTTCTGTTGCGCAATTGATGCCCGAGATGACAGCCTCTGTTTTTGTCACAGTGGCGCGTGTGCCACAATTGCGTGGCTTTGGTGGCAAAACATCGCTTTCTGTATTGGTGCGCGATGATTCTGGATTTGTGCAATTGAAATGGTTTCGTGTCCCGGGTGGAAAAACGTTTGCCGATAAATTCCAGATGGGTCGCAAGCTGCGTGCCACAGGAAAAACAAGCAGCTTCGGCAATCAAATGCAAATGGTTCACCCTACGGTTGTCTTTGATGGTGACGCCGAAATCCAAGCGCCATCGGATGCCATTGTTTCGTGGTATTCTGAGATCCCAGGCGTACGTCAGCAGCATCTTCGAAAAATAATTGTTGCAGCTTCTGGAAGTATTGCCGCACTCCATGATCCGTTGCCTGTGACGCTGCGGAAAATGCGAGGTCTTCCTGCTTTGCGTGATTGTGCGCAGGCATTGCATTTTCCCGAAGATCTTAAAGCCGTGGATACGCTCAATGAACGCAAAACACCATGGCAACGTCGTTTGGCCTATGAAGAATTTTTACTGCTGCAACTTGCCATGCTTCGAAGAAAACAAGTGGGGACAAAATCGTCTGGCCTTGCATTGTCGAAACTTAAATTGACAGAACGTGCAGCGCGTTTGTTTCCGTTTCCACTCACAGGTGCGCAAAAACGTGTGCTCGATATTCTTGAGCGCGATATGGGTTCAGGACATGCCATGCAGCGTTTATTGCAAGGCGATGTGGGCAGTGGAAAAACAGCGGTAGCATTATCGGCCGCAGCGGGTGTGGTGAGCTCGGGATATCAAGCGGCGATCATGGTTCCTACGGAAGTTCTGGCCGACCAGCATTTTCGAGGTGCGAAAAAATGGCTTGAGCCTCAAGGGATCCGTGTGGCGTTGCTGACGGGTGGAATGCGAACGGCTGGGCGTCGTGCGGTGTTGGAAGAATTGGCATCCGGTCAGTTGGATGTGGTGATTGGAACCCATGCGCTGATCCAAGACGGGGTACAATTTAAATGTCTTGGTCTTGCGGTCATCGACGAACAGCATCGTTTTGGTGTTTTACAGCGGGCGAGCTTGGCATCGTTTGATCGATCAGGATCTCATGTGCTTCCTCACACGTTGGTAATGACTGCAACACCTATTCCACGCACGCTTGCCATGACGGTGTATGGTGATTTGGATGTGGCTATTCTTGATGAATTGCCGCCAGGACGAACGCCGATCAAGACCTATTTGTGTCGCGAGAAAGAGCGTGAAGATGTTTACGCGAAAGTGCGTGTGGCAATCACCGAAGGGCGGCAAGCCTATGTTGTTCTTCCGTTGGTGGAAGATTCGGACAAAGAAGGTGTTGAGCATTTGCGATCGGCCACAGAAACTGCAGAAGAACTTTCCGGTGGTTTTTTGCATGGCTTGCGTGTTGGTCTTTTGCACGGCCGTATGAGCAGCTACGACAAAGATACGGCTTTGCGTGATTTTGCAGCCGGTGAGATCCAAGTGCTTGTTTCTACCACGGTGATTGAAGTCGGTATCGATGTGGCCAATGCCACGGTGATGGTCATCGAAAATGCAGAACGTTTTGGTTTAAGCCAATTGCATCAATTGCGTGGACGCGTGGGGCGCGGTGCACACGCGAGTACGTGTTATTTGGTGCCAGGTTTCACCCGTTCAGAAGATGCATGGCAACGACTTTCTGTCATGACAAAAACATCCGATGGATTTGTGATTGCCGAAGAAGATCTAGCGATCCGAGGTCCGGGTGATTTTGTGGGGATCCGTCAGGCGGGTGTACCGCTTCTTAGTTATGCCAATCTTGCCCGCGATGGTGATTTGTTGGAAGTTGCCCGTGATGATGCCCGTGCTATTTTGCAAGAAGATCCTGAACTTACCCATGACGTTCATCAAGCGCTAAGGCTGACACTTGAGGAGCGCTGGGAGAAACGTTTGGGGCTTGCGGCGGTGGCTTAGAGCTATCTTCGATTGCCAAGATCCTTGGCGGTTTCAATAATTCGAGGTATTTACATAGATAGGGGTGGGAGCAACGCGAGGTGGTAGTTATGAACCCAGGAAAGTCCTCCCATCGACCTTTGTCCGATACAACGCGGCTTGGTTTGATAGGTCTCGGCACTGTGGGGGGGGGCGTTGCGGAGATCCTCGCTAAGCATCAAGATCTCATTGTTGCGCGTTCAGGTGCGAGTATGGAAATTGTACGTGCCGCCGTGCGTGATGTTGATCGCGTGCGAGAAGGTGCGGCGCACCACGTTCGGTTGACGACTAAGATCGAAGATATTGTGTCGGCACCTGATGTCGACATTGTGGTGGAGCTGATGGGCGGTGTTGACGCAGCCTATAAACATATTAGGCGTGCACTTGAGAACGGTAAGCCTGTGGTGACCGCAAACAAGGCGGTATTGGCGCAACATGGTCCGGAGCTTTATGCTATTGCAGCGGCACATGGTGTTGACGTTTATTTTGAAGCGGCTGTGGCGGGTGGGATCCCGATCATTCGTACGATGCGTGAAGGATTGGCGGCAGATAGGATCACGGCAGTGCGTGGGATCCTTAATGGCACGACCAATTTTGTTTTAGGGCTCATGGGTGAAGGGCAAAGTTACGGTGAAGCACTGGCGGAAGCGCAACGTCGTGGTTATGCCGAGTCAGATCCTACTATCGATGTGAATGGTCGCGATGCGGCTGATAAGCTGACGATATTGGCCCATCTTGCGTATGGCGTTGAAGTGCGACCTCAGGATTTTCCTGTGGTAGGGATAGAGTCGCTTACGCCGGAAGTTTTGCGCGATGCCCATGATCTGGGTTTTGCGGTTAAGCTTTTGGGGATTGCAAAGCGTGTGGGTTCAAGTCGTGCCATGCGTTTGGACTTGCGTGTTCACCCTACGTTTGTACCCCTAGAACACCAATTGGCGTCTGTGCCTGGCGCACAAAATGCTATTTCGGTCGTAAGTGATGCACTTGGGCAAACGTTGTACCAAGGTCCAGGTGCGGGTGGCATGCCTACAGGCAGCGCTGTGGTATCCGATCTTATCGAGGCTGCGCGCAGTTTGCGATTGGGCGTATCTGGGCGGGTTAAGGCGAGCCGCAAAGCAGCCATGGCCCTTGTGGATCCTGCAGATGCGCGTGCCTGTTTTTATTTGCGTTTTCTCGTAGACGACAAACCAGGCGTTCTTGCAGCGATCACACGCATTCTTGCCGATCATAAAATCAGTCTTGAGACGGTACTTCAACGCAGCCGTTGTAAAATCGATGGTGATGTTCCGTTGCTTCTTGTGACCCACGAAACAACCCAAGGTGCTGTGGACGCTGCGATCCAAGAAGTTAAAAAACTACGTACAGTGCGCAACGGGCATCATCATGTGCCGATCATGGAGGTCATGTAGGGCGAATTTCTAAAAATAAATGAAAATAAACCTTGTTCTGTTCTTAAGTTGTCCCTACCTTTTAGGTAGAGCCCGCAATCACCTTAGGGTGAAGAAAGGACAAAGCATCGTGCTCACCGCCTTGATCATTGAGCAGGTTAAACGGCGTGAACGTGAGAAAGCTTATCAAAAGGAACGTCCTTTTCTGGAAGTTCCAAGACCCCATCCCGACGATGAACGTCGTCAGGAACGAAATGGGGGATTTCAAAAACAAAACAATAACGATGAAACGGCACCGCGTGGGGTGATTGTCATTCAGTTGTAATAGCGATCAGCGCATCGAGGCGCCCAAGGGCTTCTCCTGAACTGAGGATCTCGTGGGCGCGCTCTGTTCCTTGTTTGAGATCGCGGGCTTTGCCTGCAATGCAAATCGCTGCTCCTGCGTTGATTGCCACGGCATCGCGCATTGCACCTTTGTTTTTTCCACGCAAAATTTCGCGCATGATCTCTGCATTTCTTTTGGCGTCCCCACCTGCAAGATCGTCAATGTTTGCACGGGCAATGCCTACGTCTTCAGGGCGGATTGTAAATTCGCGTACTCCAGTGCCTGTCCATTCTGCCACATGGGTATCAGCACAAACGCTGATTTCATCCAGTCCATCATCGCTATGAACAACCCAGGCTCGCAATGTGCCGAGTCTACCGAGTGCTCCGGCAAGTGGAACAAGAAAATGCTTGCTGAATACGCCCATCAATTGGTGCGTCGCATGGGCTGGGTTGGTAAGAGGCCCAAGTAAATTAAAGAGTGTGCGTACGCCCAATGTTTGTCGCACGGTGGCGGCATGTCGCATGGCAGGATGAAATTCTGGCGCGAACAAAAATCCGATCCCTGCTTCGCGAATACATCGCTGCACAACATCGAGAGGCGCTGCAATATTAACACCGGAAGCAACCAGTACATCGGCGCTGCCCGATTTGCTGCTGATGGCGCGATTGCCGTGTTTGGCAACGGTGATGCCTGCTGCGGCCACCACAAAAGAAACCGCCGTAGATATGTTGAATGTGTGCGCGCCGTCGCCTCCCGTGCCACATGTGTCAAAAATGGGCGTGTCGGCTTTGATGTGTATGGCAGACATACGTGAGCGCATGGCCTCTGCGGCGCCAGTGATCTCATCAACGGTTTCGCCTTTGCAGCGAAGTGCAATCAAAAACCCGGCAATCTGAATTTCATGAACTTTACCATCCATGATCTCACCCATCGTACGTCGCATCACATCTTGGGGGAGATGTTTTCCATCGATGAGTGTTTTGATTTGATCGGTTAACACGCGAGAAACCCTTCCAGAAGCTTTTTGCCGTGTTCTGTGAGAATCGATTCCGGATGAAACTGCACACCTTCCGCGCCGGTGGGTTGGTGTCTTATTCCCATGATTTCTTTCGGATTGTTGTGCACGGTGGCACTTATTTTAAAATCACGGGGAAGAGAGTTTTTATCGACAATCAACGAATGATAGCGGGTGGCCGCAAAGGGCTGTGGCATAAAACGAAAAATCGTTTTTCCATCATGGGCAATCTGCGATGTTTTTCCATGCATAATACGATCGGCACGAACGACGCGCCCCCCGAAGGCTTGCGCAAGCGCCTGATGGCCCAGACAAACACCGAGCAAAGGGATTCGTCCTGCAAAATAGCGAATAGCATCCAGTGAAATGCCTGCACTGTCGGGATTTCCGGGGCCTGGTGAAATAAGAATACGCGCTGGTTTCATATCAGCGATTTCTTGCACGGAGGCGGCATCATTGCGCACGACATGAACCTCGGCGCCAAGCTCACAGAGGTATTGATAAATGTTGTAGGTAAACGAATCATAGTTATCGATAATGACTATCATCTTTTACACCCCGATGCTGCCCATTCTGCGGCACGAAAGACTGCGCGGGCTTTGTGTTCTGTTTCATCGGCTTCTTTGACAGGATCGCTGTCATCGACAATGCCTGCACCGGCTTGCATCACAAAAGTATGATCTATTTTTGTGAGCGTACGAATGGCAATGCCAAAGTTTGCATCGCCATTGGGGCAAAAATATCCGACTGCGCCGCCATAAATACCCCGCCTGCGATTTTCTAGTTCGTCGATAATTTGCATGGCGCGAACTTTTGGGGCGCCGCTGAGTGTGCCTGCGGGAAATGCGGCACGCAGTGCATCAAAAGCCGTAAATGAAGGGTCGAGCATGCCATCTACTTGGCTTACGATGTGCATGACATGTGAATAGTTTTCGACGACCATGAGTTCGCTCACTTGTACAGAACCTGGGACAGCAACGCGCCCAATATCGTTTCGGCCCAGATCGACAAGCATGATATGTTCGGCGATTTCTTTGGGATCCGATAAAAGATCGCGTGCATGTTGCGCATCTTTTTCTTTATTGTGGCTGCGTGGCCTTGTCCCTGCAATGGGACGCACGGTGATCTTTCTTTCCTGAACACGCACCATTACTTCGGGCGATGCACCTGATATTTGTAGATTGGGCACGTCAAAATGAAACATGTAGGGCGATGGATTGATCATGCGAAGACCACGATACACATCAAATGCGTGGCTTGTTGCGGGCAATTCAAATCGGCGTGACAAAACAACTTGGATGATGTCGCCTTGCTTGATGTGTTGTTTTGCCATTTTCACCCTTTCAATGAACGCTTCACGACTGTCGATGGCAATAGGTTCATGCCATTCGGAAATTTTCGGAAGTTCATGAGGCAATCCTTCTGCCAGCGCTGCCATACTTTTTCCAAGGATCTCCTGATTCGATGCATAGAGGGTGAGGGTGTGTTCGTGATTGTTAAAGGCAGCCAATAATTCGGGTTCAAAAAAATAAAGATCGGGAACTTCGGCTTTCCCAGGGGGCGTGCCTTTTTGGAGAATAGGCTCAAAACCGCGAACGGCATCGTAAGCGACGTAACCGAATATCCCGCCCACAAAGGGCGGCGTGCCTGGCGCATGTTGAAGCGGATTTTTTAACAGACATTCTTCGAGCGCTGTTAACGGATCACTGCAGGCAATGTGTTGTATGCCGGAGGTATTTGTGACTGTAAGCGTGTTCTCGCCCACATGAAACACACGTTTTGCTCCAAAACCTAGGACCGAATTTGCCGACCATTGCCGTGGTCCTTCAACACTCTCGAGAAGAAAACTGTGGGACCATCCCATACGCCGCAATTTTAAATACGTACTGACAGGGGTATCCAAATCAGCATGCAGGCATTGAATTGCATATTTTTCATTTATGGTCATGTATGTCGATATTTAGTCAGTTGTGGTGTGCAAAGTCCATGGTGATGAGCTCGTCTCGCTGATCATGGGTGAAGGGGAGATCAGGGGCTTTTAGAAAGATGTCGATCCATACGGTGGGGCTTTGTGCGGTGGTGTGTTGCGGCGCTATCCAGAGAACCGAGCTATCGAAATAACGGGTGTCGAGAGGTCGCCTGTCGTTGGCGATCGGGATTGTTCCGTTGGGCAGTGTGATCCTTACAATATCGGGCGCGATGCGTTTGATTTCAGGCGTACAATGCCCATGGGTCGCAATGAATATGCGCGAGGCTTCTTGGTAATGCTGAAAGCCGATCCGCTTGACGTCACAGTCATTGTTGAAAAGTTGGGATTGTCCAAAAAGCAGAAATACCCAAAAAGCCATGAATGTGATTTTAGTGGGAATGGCGTGATGTTGCCAATTAACCGTCAACAGGTGGATCACGTGCTATCCCGCACAGCAATGCCAACGCATCGGCAACGAGAAACAGGGATCCTGTGATAACGACGAGGTTATTTGGGGAGTGCTTTGTTGTTTCAAGGGCAGCGTGGAGCGATGGGTGGATCTTGGCTTTTATTCCTAGTTTGTAGGCGGTTTTGGCCAATTCTTCAGATGTTCTCGACCGCCCGGATGTACATGGGCAAAGGTGGATTTCATGTGCGCGTGTTTTCCATGGCCGCAAAATCTCGCCGATGTCTTTGTCGTGTAGGCTTGAGAGGATAAGCGAGATCGGACGGTTTTGAGCACGTGGATCTTGTGCGAGGGCATCGATGAGCGCGTGAGCTCCAGCTGGATTGTGTGCGCCGTCAAGGAGCGTCCGATCGTCAATCCATTGGTATCTTCCAGGATTCAAATAACGGTGCAATGCCCGATCCATGGTTGCGTTTGAAGTTTCATCGGCATCGCCTGTGAGGGTTTGGTATGCCGCCATTGCCGTTGCCAGATTGTCGATTTGATATGCTGCAAGTTGATGTTTATTGACCAAAGCTGTGGCACATATGCGGGTGCACGAGGCGTCAATGATCGGGCATGCGAGATCTTGTGCACGGTTTTCGATCACAGATCGGGCTTGAACGTTTTGCTGTGCAATAACAACCGGAATACCTTTTTCTAAAATCCCAGCTTTCTCTTGGGCGATTTCCTCGATGGAATGGCCAAGATACATCTGATGATCGAGATCGATAGGCGTTATGACCGTGAGACATTTTTGTGCCACATTGGTTGCATCAAGGCGACCACCCAGGCCAACTTCCATGATCCTCCACTTTGTGTTTGCGCGCTTAAATTCTAAAAATGCTATGGCGGTGATGCATTCAAAAAATGTAGGCAATTCGTTGCAAGCAAGTTTGATTGATTCATAGTGGGAGACGGCGTGATCTTGTGTTATTTCTTCGCCATTCACCCGAATGCGTTCTGTGAATCGTAAAAGATGGGGTGATGTGAACAATCCCACCGAATCGCCGTGTTCTAAAAGAGCGGCTTCTAAGAAACGCGACGTGGAGCCTTTTCCGTTGGTTCCCGCGACTACAATTGTTTTTGAATGGTGTTCGGGATGTTCCAAACGCCCAAGCAGATCGCGCATACGCTCTAACCCGAGGGTAAATCTCCCTGTGCCCCTGGGATAGATGGATTGAAGCATGGCGATGTAGGCGGCTGAGGACTCCATAGGGCCATCATAATACGTTAATATGGTTATTGTATCTGATTTTTTGCAGTGTCTCGGCCATCCGTGTGAGGACCTGCACACGGATGGCAAGGCAATGATAACGAGACGCTTAAATATGATCGATAAATGACGCTGCGTGGCTAAATGATGACACGCCCTATTTCGCAGTCATATTCCACACACCATCCCATGGTATTTCGGGGGGTGTGGTGAGCATCGTTTTGCATCGCGTCAGGAACATATCGGAGACAGGGTCGTTGGGTATGTGCTGGTTTCTTATTTCGGCAAATAGCGTGGAGGCTTCATTCCATTGCATGGCGCGGTACATGGCCAAGGCTTGGGCAAAGAGTGCCATGGCGTGGGTTTCTTGTTCGTTTGGTGTGCCCCTGCCTCGGATCTCATAAATTTTGACAGGTTCATGCCGTCCTACCACGCGAACGATATCTATTTCGCGTCCATAGATCGCATGTTTGGATGCTTCATACGTATCGGAAGATACCACGATATGCGTTCCGTAAACTTTGTTGATTCCTTCGAGCCGTGAGGCCAAATTGACGTGATCGCCCATCGCCGTATAGGCGAATCGAACATGTGAACCCATGTTGCCAATACTCATGGGGCCGGTCGACAAGCCGATCCCAATATCTATATGCGGCAAATTAAATTTCGTCCATTTTGATCGCAGATCTTTGAGTGCATCAAGCATATCCAATGCGACCAGACATCCTCGCTCAGCGTGATTGTCATAGATTGCAGGTGCACCAAAAATCGCCATGATGGCATCGCCAACATACTTGTCTAGGGTACCATCGTAGCGAAGAATAATATCGGTCATGGGGGTTAGGTAGCTGTTGAGGAGCTGTACAAGCTGTTCTGGAGAAAGTTGCTCACTGATGGTTGTGAAGCCGCGTATGTCGCTGAAAAGAACGGTACACACACGCCTTTCCCCACCCAGCTTTAATTTCGAAGTGTCCCGTAACATTTCTTCGATCACGTTTTTATTAAGATAAAGTTGAAATGCAGAACGGATTTGGGCCTTTTCTTTCCCTTCGGTCATGTATCCGTAAATGGAAAGTGCAATAAATGTAATGATGATTTGAAGCGTTGGGATCACCGATAAAATCCAAATACCGCGAGGAAACAAAAACCCGAGATCGATGGTATAAAACAGTGCAAGTGCACATATGACGGCCATCGTTGCAGGCAGAGCACTCATGCGAGGGATTAAATATCCCATGGCAATGGCTGCGGCGAGGTAGGCCAGTGCTTCAATTAACGCAATGCCAAACCAACGATCCAGATGATGGCCATCCAAAATATTTTGAATGGCGGTGGCGTGGACGTAGACACCGGGTGTTCCTGATGAGAATGCGGTGGGTACAAGATCAATATTGAGTCCTGCAGCAGTGAAACCGAACAAAATAATTTTGTTGTTAAGAAACCCTTTGGGAATATGCTCATCCACAATATCTGCAATGCTGATGCTTTCAAAAATTTCTTCAGGGGGTCCGTAATGGCGTAAAAGAAGTCGTCCATGGCGATCCAATGGGATGTGACCGGTCTCTTGTCCAAGGAGTGATGCGACACCGACCAATGTTTCTGTTCCCGCAAGCATTTCAACGATGGGTTTAATGGTGGCATTCGTGGCTACTGCGGATGTTAAAAGGGCGAGTGACGGAAAAAGTAAATTGTCATACTGAGAAAACAGGTTGAGGCGTCGTACAACACCATCGCGGTCACGTGGTGCATTGATAAATGCAAAATGTTTGGCTTCTTGCACAAGGGCAGCGAGAGGTGCTTGTACGCCGACGGTTTTGGATACAGGGAGATCTTGAATATGTCCGTGGTTTGCGGGCTGCAGCACGCTCATTGTTTCCCCGTCATGGGTGCTTACCACGTGTTCATATAATGTGTTGATCCCCGAAGGACGAATGCTTTGTTGATCACGCAGAATTTCGTTGGGATCGATCCCTGCCATATCACTTTTACGGAAAAAATTGATGTAACCTAAAATCGTCCTCTCTTGATATTCAGCAATCGCTTCAGCCAGCACAGTCTCCTGATGTTGATCTCTATTTTGTGCGTGATCACTGAAAACGGCATCAAAGCTGATAGCCAGGGGCTCATGTGCTGTCGCATGGGTGATAAATGCTGCGATCACCTCTCTGTTCCATGGCCATAGCCCAAATCGTGCGATGGCCTGCTCATCGATGGCAGCAATGACAACATCGGCCCCTTGTTGAGGTCTTTCGGTGCCTCGCGCGATCAATTTTTGATCTAACGTTTTAAGTTCGAGCAAATGTATGAAACCCGAATGTGAGAGAATGCCTTCGTTTGTGATATTGAGTTCGATGGTGAGGTGCAACGAGACAGCTGCGATCCCGATGCTTAGAGCGATAAGCCATGGGATGAGCCGCATTCGAGTCTTTTTTTCTTGGTCCGTCACTTTCCATAATATAGCCGATTCTTTGGGCTACATCGAATTACCTGTGTATTATGGGGGCGTGCGAATGGCCTTGGTATTTGCTTTTTCGTTGTTTGCTCATGCATGCAGTGCTGCTCATCCTTATTTTTCCAGGACGAAATTATTGTCTGATACAACGGATACCCAGGGGCCATATCCTATTGAGGTGCGACTTGTTTCCGAAAGCGGTATTCGTGATGCCCGAACGTATGTTCGTCTGCGGGGCTCCAGCAGTTTTTCGCCGTTGCCCATGACACGTATTTCCGGTGATGCACATGATGGACTTTGGAATGTCACGTTGGCTGGTGCGCCTGTTGATACGGTGTATGAGTATTATCTTGAAGCTTCAGATCGCGATGATAGTATTGTGAGGCTTCCAAGCGATGCACCGACGACGTGGTACACGTTTCGTGTGATGAGCAGTCTCTAACTAACTAAAAAACCCGATGGCCATGCCCAAGCTTGTCGCGACGTTGTCTTGTGCGTTGACCATCAACCACCATTGGACATCGGCAAAGATACGCAGTGCAATGTCTCGTTTTACAAACCATTCAAAGCCGGGTGTAATATGTAGGGCGGGAATATTCACGTGTGGCATGAAATCTGTACTGCCGTTTGGGGCATCGCATAGTGCAGTGTTTGTGCACTTAGACTCTGAAGGCGAAGAAAAAATTCGCTGATAAGACACCCCCAATTGAATATAGGGCCTATAACGATCGGTTAGGATCATCCACCGCACAGCAGCGCCTGCTTGCAAGCCCAGTAGGGTGCCTTGTACTTTGGAGGCCAGCTTATCATAGGCCTGCTCAGAAGCGTTTCCAGAGGGGGAACCATACGCATACACGTTGATTGCCGCAAAGGGGACGAGCCAGAAGTGATCGGACATCATTTTGAATGCGCCATCAAAACCCAATCGAAAGCCTGTTCGATAGCGAAAGGGCCTGTCGCTGGCTGCAAGCTGTTGATCTCCCGAGCCAACAGCAGGGGGCCGGCTGATAACCCAACCCCCCATGTCAAAGGCAAAACTGGTGTTTTTGTATTGAGCCTCGGCAGTGCCTGATGTGGCAATACTGGCCATAAAGATTGCTGCAAGGACAAGAAGACGTGTATTTATGTTAGGAGGCATACGCTTTGTGGTAAGCGCCAGATCGATAAAAGTCAATTCTCATGCAGTTCTCGTGCAGTTGCGAATGTGCTTTGTTTCCGGTTACGTTAGAAAGTGTGCATGTAAGTAAGAAAGGGGTCCCCCGTGCGTTATGTGGTACGTTTTATCGGCATTTTTGTTCTTGGGTGTCTCCCCGCGGCTTGTGCTTTTTGCATAGATAAAGTGGTTCCGCAGCCTGCCATTGAGCATACGACGTTCTGTGCGCAATATTTACAAGAGGGTAAATTGGCCGAGGCAGAATCTCGCTGCCGATTGGCCATTGAGTATGCGCCAACCTATGCGGAGCCTTACAATTTGCTTGGCGCTCTCGAATACACACGGGGTCGCAAAGATCTCGCCCGCGATTACTATAAAAAGGCATTGGCGCTGCGCAATGATTTTGCCGAGGCGCACAACAATATGGGCGTTCTTATCTTGGAAGACGGCGAAACGGGTTTTGCCTGTGATCAGTTTCGTGCGGCCCTTGAAATTGATCCTGGCTATATGGACGCGCGTATTAATCTCGCTCGTTGCTATTATTCAAGCAAGGAAATCGAACGTTCACGCAATGAATACATGAAATGCATGGAAATTGATCCAAGATCGTGTGATTGCCGCATGGGCTTGGGGGTTGTGGCATTGCAACAAGAACGTTTTCAGGAAGCAAAAACGCAATTCCAGAGCCTTGTTGAGATTTGTCCCAATTCGGCAGAAGGATTTTTTAACTTATGTGTCACGTACCATCGCTTAAATCGGTGCGGCGATGCAGTGGGCGCTTGTATGAGTGCATTGGCCATCAAACCTGATTATGCAGAAGCGCGTGCCAATCTGACTGCGGCGTATGAGTGTTCGGCACTTGAAGACAAAGCAGTTGCGGGTTACGTGCGCCGGCTTATTGCCGATCCGGGCAATCCAGAGCTTCATTTTAATCTTGCAGCGGCATACGAAGAGAAGGGGCTTCTTGATCGAGCACTCACCGAATATCTCAACGCGATCAAGCTCGATCCCAACCATGTTTTGGCATATTACCGCGCAGCGCGTTTGTATGATCAGCAACTTCGCTCTGCCGAAACCGTTGAAGCGTGTAAAGGTTTTGTTGACAGGGTTCGTGGTGATGAGTTTTCTGAAGAGAAGCGTTGGTGTACCGGACGTATTCAGGAACTTCAGTACAAGTAGGGCATTTCATCAATGATAAGGTTAACTGCGGTTATAGAGCTAGAAGGTCAGGCGCCGCGCGCTTTGACGTATGAGTCCAACGCGACGTCGATCATCTTAGGTCGTGACGAGAGCGCCGACTTTCGCATCCCATTATCGACGGTATCTAGGCAACATATTCGTATTACCGAAACGGATGGCGTGCACTTCATCGAAGATCTTGGTTCTACCCATGGCACGATGCTTAATGGAATCAAGCTTCGCGCCCATGACAAGGCCATTCTTAACGATGCTGCAATCATCGAAGTTACTCGCGCGAAGATCACATGCAGCATTGCGCGTACACGTGTGGCCGTGGCCGATGGTGCTGAAGGTACGCAAGTGATTGCAGCGCGTGCCGTGGAAGGAATTTTGGGTCGACTTGGTGAAGCGCATGGCGAAGGACCTTTTTTGCGTGTTGTGGCTGGGCCTGACGAAGGTCGGCGCTTGGTGCTCTCGGGCACGGGTTCCGAATGGAGTATTGGACGATCGCGTGATTGCGAATTCATGTTTGACGATCAAAATATTTCGCGCAAGCATGCAATCATCCGCAAGGATTGGCATGGTTTTTTGATCGAAGATGCGGGATCGCGCAATGGTGTGTTGATTGCAGGCAGGCGCATTACGCAGCCGCGTCGTATGCGTGATCGCGATGAAATTACCGTGGGTCCTCTGCGCTTGCTTTTTATTGATCCCGACGCCGAGCTTCTTGAGGCGCTCAAAGAGGTTCCAGGTTTTGAAGTGAATGATCCACCCTCTGAACTCGAGCCTGATCTGTCTGTGATGGGATCACCGGGATCTGATCAGGTTTCATCTTCTGCATTGAACCCCGTGAGCTCAGCGCAGTCCCCTGTACCTCTCGCCGAAGAGGCATCGAAATCGGACAGTGCGAATGTTTCTTCAACATCGATGGCGAAACGTTTCAATATCCCTGTCGAATGGATCATCGCAGGGGTTGTGGGCATTGTGACGATTGTGCTCGCCATGTTTATTTTGGCGGTTGTGGTTTAGATACTCAACGCCTGATCTAAATCTTCAAGCAAGTCGTTGACATCTTCAATACCGACGGAGATGCGGATCAGACCATCATTGATGCCAAGCTGGGCACGGATGTGCGCGGGGATCGACGCGTGGGTCATGAGTGCAGGATGCTCAATCAACGATTCAACACCACCCAGTGATTCGGCAAGCGCAAATATTTTAACACTTTTAAGAAAACGCTCGGCTTGGGGGAGACCGCCTTCGAGAATAAAAGTGATCATGCCCCCAAACGCACTCATTTGGGATGCAGCGATGGCATGACCCGGATGTGTTTTAAGGCCAGGATACATCACGCGTTCAATACGTTTATGCTCCACAAGATAGGCCGCGATGCGCGATGCATTTTCGCAATGGGCCTTCATGCGCAAAGGAAGGGTTTTCATACCGCGCAGGACAAGCCATGCATCCCAAGGTCCTGGAACATTGCCCAAAGAATTGCGCAAAAATCCGAGACGTTTGGCATGGGTATCGTTGTTGGTGCATGCAGCGCCGCCGATGACGTCGGAATGTCCACCCATGTATTTGGTGGTAGAATGCACCACGATGTCACAACCAAGCTCAAGCGGTCGTTGTAGGATGGGTGTTGCAAACGTGTTGTCGCAGATCACCACCAATTCATGCGCGTGGGCTTTGGTGCTTAACGCTTTAAGATCGATAATTTTAAGCAACGGATTGGACGGTGTTTCAAGCCACAAGGCTTTGGTGTTGGGCCGCAGGGCACCCTCCAGTGCGTTGACATCACCGAGATCTACAAACGTAAATTCGAGCCCATGGGTGGCCATCACTTGAGTGAAAAGACGATGGGTTCCACCGTACACATCGTCATTGCATACGATATGGTCGCCCGCTTTAAAAAGATGCATGACGGTGGCAGCCGCCGCACATCCGCTTGCAAATGCAAAGGCATGGCTGGCACTTTCTAAATCGGCGATATTGCGCTCAAGGGCTTCGCGGGTTGGATTTTGTGTACGCGAATATTCGTAGCCTGTATGTTCACCCGGACCGTGCTGAACATAGGTGGACGTTTGAAACACCGGTGTCATGATAGCACCGGTGATGGCCTCTGGATGTTGTCCTGCATGGATGGCACGTGTTGCAATGCGCATGTATGGAGATGTAACGCGTGTGTGGCGTTGGTTCAATACCGGAGGAATTACAGGCGGGTGGTTCCTTCCGCAAAGTCAATTTCAGCCATTTTGGCCATGACTTGCGCAGAGCCAACTTGTCCCGCAGGGTAAAAATGGAATCGATTATTTTCCTGGGGTGTAAGTTTCGATGCAATTTTTTTAGGGAGTTTCTTTTCGGCCCCGTCGTAGCACGAAATGATAACGGCCTTGGTTGTTAATTGTTGTTTGGCGACCGCTTGGGCCCAGGTCATTATTTTGACCCGATTTTCATCGGTGATGCGTTGTTTGCTGGATACCCATTTTACGAGTTTAAGGGCCGCAGTGTAGGAGGTGGCGGGGCCGCCATCGATGAGGCGTGCGATTTGTTGATAGATTTCGAGATCGGCCTCTTTGCTATCACCCCAAAATGCGATTTCTGATTTTTTGGGCGCGTTCAGCAGTACCCACAACATATGTTCGACTTTGGTGGCTACCCGATTGCCCAAGAAATTGTCTCCCCATGATCGCAGGTGGACGCCTAAGTCGGGGATGACCATGGCATCATTTGTAGCGGCTTCTTGGAGTCCTTTTGTAATTTCTCTTTGAAATACCCATGGACTTGAAGAAACAGCGGCGACATGGGTGCCCTTCTCACGGATCGCCGTGATGACATCTTGGGTTCCGGGGACCCATGTAAATATTTGTTTGGTCTTGGATTTTAGGCCTTGCCAGAGAA
This sequence comes from Bdellovibrionales bacterium, assembly GCA_005801425.1. GTDB lineage: Bacteria > Myxococcota > XYA12-FULL-58-9 > XYA12-FULL-58-9 > SYDY01 > SYDY01. The sequence goes on from SYDY01000019.1 coordinate 61,399, forward strand.
AAGCGATTTTATTCTTAGGCCATTGCCGTAGGGTATAGTCGATATCTGAGAAAAGTATCTTGGACGGTCCGGGTCCGAGACGTGTGATGGATACATGTTTTAGGTGTGTTGGATCGCTGCCTGGTGGACCAATGCGCAATGTTTCATGGGGGCGGGGTGTGGGGATGTTGGCCTGCAAGCTGAAGGCACCGTCGTGTTGTCTTACGGGGGTAAGGCTTGCTGTGACTGCTCTTCCGTTGACAGTAAGTTCAATGAACTTAGGAGGATTGAGCGGGTGCTTAAGCTCTGGTTTGGCCCAATCATTCCAGCGCTGTAAAATGCTTTTTGGGCTGCGTATGCGTATTGAGGCTCTACGACGTGGCGAGTGTTCTCCAGGTTGTCGATGGCTTCGGCCTTGGCAGGAAAATGTAGAGGAGCCATCGCCGTTGTCTCTAAGTACAGCCTGTGTTGCGGTGGCGCTTGCCCCCCACGAAGCAACGCGACTTAAACTTTGATATGGTGCCATGACTTCTCCTTATGACATAAAACGCAGAGTCAGAGGTGGACCATAGCGCAATCCCAGGAAAGATCCAGGGATGGTGCGTCATAAAGGATTATTTGATGTATTTTTATTAGGCGCTAAAAAGGAAGGTAATCAGAGCCGTAAACCATGACGCCACCCAAGTGAGCGCCATACGTCATGATGCCGATGCAGATGAGGCTCATGAATAAGATCGCGTAGCGGTTCATCTTTTTCAGTCGGAGTACGAGGCCTATAAGCGCTATGGCTGCCGCAATAAACATCACATTGCGGTGAACAATTGCCTCATCGATAGCTTCCGTGGCGCCTGCATATTCTTGAAAGCGCAAAAGACCGCTGCCTATGGCGGGAAGAAAACTTAAAACCGTGCCGATGTGAAGGATTTTAAGCGCTTTTTCGAGGCCCCCAATAGCAAATAGGATCACCAGTATATCGGCCAGGGCAAGGGCGGTTGCCCATCCAATGGGCAAATGCACCAGGGGTGGATGGAAGCGTCCAATCAGCATAAGCGGCGTAAGTTCTTCGCTGGGCACGGGGGTATCAATCATTTCCCCATCGTCGATCACTTCGATTTGCTCTTCTTGATCCGCCACTGCGGGTGCAGCGAAGAATAAGGATGTGATTAAAAATAGCGCGTTAAAACGATTCATGGTTTTGCCTCAATCTGGAAGGGTTAAAATAATGCGGTCGCCATCAATTTTTGCTTCGTAGACTTCAAGATCTATTTTGGCAGGGCCGCCCATGACTTTGCCTTCTAGGGTAAAGGCCGACTTGTGGCATTTACAATGAAAGTCTCCTGAATCACTGACAAATCTGACTTTGCATTTTTTATGGGTGCATTCGGGATTGATGGCAACAATGGAGGATTCATCCTTGCGTACAAAAAGCACGTCACGATCTTTGATTTTAAGCATCGCAGACCCGCCGGGTGTGGCCAAGGCGTCTTTGATCGGAAATGCCACTTTTTTGGCATGGGCAAGTGCGCTTGGAAATGTTGCAAGCAATAAGACTGCACCAGCAAACCATTTCATGAAACCACGTCGGCTTTCGGCCCACGCTTCTAGTTTGTTGGTGGATGTTAATGTTGCTTGTTCTGAGTGGTCATGATCACACATCTTTTGCATCGTAACATTGCTGTGGAGAAAATAAAGAGACATCAAACTTTAGCCAAAAAATTGTGAAATACACAGCTACCCCAGAAAGAATAAAACATGCTGGCATACGCTGTTCTTTTAAGCCTTGCAGGAATTGTGGCCCTTGCGTCAGGGGCCGGAATTTTAGTCGCGACAAAACTTTTCGTGGTGTTCATGTTCGGGATGCTTGTCCCTATGGCTTGGCTTATGGGTTGGGATAAGGAGATCGATTTATCACGATCTTTAATTTCATTGACCCTCGGAATTTTACCCATAGGTATGCTGGCTCTCGTATGCGCTAGGATTGGCGTGGAGATCGGTTACGCTGCTATCATCCTTACAGCGGTAGGTGCTATCATCGCTTTGTCTCGCCCGTTCAATCCAACGAAAATATTGAATATTACGCCATGGACGGCACTGTACGGATTGGCATGTGTCGTAGCATTTTCTGGATATTTGCTTAATGCGAGTGGTGGTGCACCTCACATGACGCATATGCCAATGCCAATTTGGAGCCGGGATCAGCAAGAGCATTTTTTGCATGTGCTGGAATTGGCAACAAGTCGCAAGTTTCCTCCGGTGTCCCTGAATCGACATGGAATGCTAACCTATGGACATTTGCTTGGCCAAGCATGGAGTGCCGCGATAGCAAATATGTCTCATGCCACGCCGCGTGCTGTCTTTGTTTTGTTGCATCCTCTTCTGACGATTTTAGGATCCTCATCTGTTTTGTATCTTATCCTTCAACGGTGGAATATTAACAAAAAACTTAGCTGGTGTGTCCCATTGATAGGCTGGTTGTTGCCCATGGACACGTTGCTGTTTATGCGACACGCATCCGTTAACTATTTCACTAAAGGACAGCCTCTGGCGCGTATCGTAAAAGAATCATGGTACATGTTCCACCAATCTTCTATCAACTTGTACGGTATATTTATCTGTTTGGTGATTGTTCTGGTGCTGGATTATTTCCAAGCGGCACAAACACTGTGGCAACGCTTGAAATGGCTTGGCGTACTCGTATTTGCCCTTGTGGGACTTGGACTTAGCAAGCAGCCCTATTTTTTAGGGATGCTTGTTGCGCTTGGTCTATGGTCCCTTGTGTATGGGTACCAGAATTACACCCAAAACAAATTGTTTCGTATTCTACCAGCCCAGCCTATTTTCGCATGTCTTGGTGCTGTAGTCATCGTGTGGCTCATGACGACCGCGTTAGGAACCCGAGGGCTACCTCAGGTGCTTTTAGAATTGAAATTTGGATACTATTTGGGATTATTTCACAAACATAGTTTTTCTTCGATGCTTGCGTTCGTTACAAGTTACGCATTTGTATGGTTGGCCATCGGTGAATGTCTCGTGATGCGTTGGCGAGTCCCAGAACCTCGTTTAGTATTGGTTCTCTGTCTTTTGGTATGTCCCATGTTATTCACCAATGCATTCGTGTTAATGGATTATAGATATATACCTCCACAGCCCCATGATGATTTTTTGCAAATCACGCTTCCCGCTTTTCGTGCGGCATGGCCTCTCTATATTGGATTATTACTTCAGCGTATCGCAAGCGTTCGACGGATGCGACTGTACTATGTTGGCAGCATGGGATTGCTGGCCCTTTTGACAGCGGGTTTATCACTTCAAGTTCTCGTGCGCAGATATAAATCGGAATCTTCGGAACGATTTGAAAAGTATCATTTTGAGAAAGAGTGCGATATCTCTTTGGCTCATTTACCGCGTGATAGCGTGATAGCCGTGAATGGGCTTCCATCACGGGTTTTTATTAGTCCAAGTTTTTCATATGGACATAGCATGTTTATGGCTAGCGCAGACAGACACCATCATCCAGCCACCGTCCACGCACTTCACTTACAACAACGTGTTTTAAATACAATTGTATGGGAACCATCTATTTTGTGTTATGCAAAAAAACTTGGTTGGACGCATTATCTCGTTGTTAAAAAAATCCCCCACCCTGCAAATATTCCACTGCTTAAACTCAGTGACACAGAGCGGCTTGCGATTTATTCATTTGGTGTACCTCCATTACATAATCTTGAGATAGGAGGTGAAGCCCTTGCAAAACGGTTGGCAGGCGCAATCATGGCGTGTGAGGGGTGAGAAGGTTCCCTGAGGTCACGTCTGGAAAATAGAAAAATATCAAATTTTTGCACAAAAATTGTAATGCTATGGTCTCCTGTGATTGCTATCTGAACGGGTCGTAAAGGAGATATAAGGCATGGCGACGCAGAAAACGGTTTTGATCACAGGCGGCGCGGGTTTTATTGGCTCTGCACTGGTACGGCATATCTTTGATAATTACCCATCGTATCGCATTGTGGTGCTGGATGCATTGACGTATGCAGGCAATCCTCAGAACTGGCCATCATCTCTTTTTTCAAGTGAACGTTTTACATTTTGGCATGGTGATGTTCAGAATGCGTCGTTGGCGGATATGGCTGTGGCTGGATCTGATATTGTTGTTCATTTGGCGGCGGAAACTCATGTGTCGCGTTCAATTTTTGATGACAGTACGTTTTTTAAAACCGATGTACTGGGGACCCAAGCGATTGCCAATGCGGTGATGAAAAATCGTGACAAGGTGGAGCGGTTTATCCACGTGTCGACATCAGAAGTGTATGGCACCGCCGAAACACCATTGATGGATGAAAATCATCCACTCAATCCCCGTACACCCTATGCTGCCGCCAAATGTGGTGCGGATCGGCTTGTGTACTCATACTGCAAGACCTACGATTTCCCCGGTGTGATTTTGCGTCCGTTCAATAATTACGGACCGCGTCAACATTTAGAAAAAGTAATCCCCCGTTTTATTTCCAGTGCCCTTCGTGGCGAAAAACTCACAGTTCACGGTGACGGAAGTGCGGTGCGTGATTGGATCCATGTGGAAGATACCGCGCGCGCCATCGATCGCGTCATGCATGCCAAAGCCGAAGAGGTGAACGGCGAAACATTTAATATCGCTTCGGGGACGCCTTTATCTGTGCGCGATATTGCAACAAAAATTTTGGAGATCACCAAAGCCGATCCTGATCTTGTGACCTATTGCCTTGATAGGCCGGGTCAAGTGCAGAATCACATTGCTGATATGAACAAGGCTAAAACGGTATTGGATTTTCAAGCATCTATTGGTTTTGAATCTGGTATTGAGAAAACAGTGTCTTGGTACCGCGACAATCAGGCATGGTGTGAACCTATGATGTGGATGAGAGAGGTGAAGCTTACGCTTCCTAGTGGAAAAAGCACAGCATATTAATGGGGGTTATTGATGTTGGGCTCTGCATGTACTGTTAACGAGCCGCATCACCCATCAATTGCAAAAAAAATCGCGATGGATGGTTACTATGTTGCGGGGTCTGTGCTTGACGACAAGACAGTTCTGTCCCTGAGTGCTGCTTTGGATCGTGCTCATCGTGCTGTGCTTTCCTCTATGGGTGAGACAAGACTGATAGCTGCGGGAGAGCGTGGGGTTGTTCGGCTTCCTTTGGTGCATGAAATGGCATTTATGTCATTGATGCAACATCCGTTGATTGTTGATGTCGTTAATACCGTGTTGCCAGCGAAGCCCATATTGCATCTTCAAAATGGATTTGCGTTGCCGCCGGAGGCAAGTAACGATGATAATCGCGATGTTTTTCAATATCGATTTCATCAAGATTTCCCCCGTCTTCTCGGCGGAGTGTGTGTCTCTTTGAACGCCATGGTGACGTTGACACCGTTTACAGAAGAAACAGGTGCAACACGGATTATACCGGGTTCACACCAGAAGGTCGCACCGGGCAATCAATTGGATATGTTAAAACAGTCCATTCCTGTGGAGTGTGCTTCGGGGTCGATCATTTTCTTTGATTCAACATTATGGCATGCGGCGGGACACAATAAAACGACTTTACCGAGAAAAGCGGTGAATCATCAGTATACTGTTTCATATATCAAACAGCAGATTGATATATGTCGTGTATTAACGTCAGAAAGCATCGATCTCCAATCAGAGATAGCAAAACAGTTGCTTGGTTATTTTGCGAGAATTCCGGATTCATTGGATGCCTATTATCAGGCTCCTGAAAAACGGTTGTATCGTTCAGGCCAGGGTTAAAGGAGTTGATGCGTGTATGTCTCCGTCATTTTGCCTGTTTTTAATGAAGCCCATACGTTGCGAGAATTGTATACTCGTTTGTGCAATGGACTCGAGGGTCATGAGCGACAGCTGATTATTGTTGATGATGGAAGTACCGATAGAACCATTGAGATCCTTCGAGAAATTTCAACGAGCGATGGTTCAGTACATGTTGTTCGGTTTTCTCGAAACTTTGGTCAACATGCGGCAATTCGTGCTGCAATGGAACGTGTTGCGGGTGATGTGGCGATTTTCATGGATACTGATCTCCAGGACCGACCTGAAGAAATACCAAAACTTCTTGCAGCATTGAATGATGAGCATGTTGATATTGTATGTGCGCGTTCAGAGATCCCATCGCGTTCTTGGTTCAGAACGATGACATCAAAATTGTTTTTGTCACTGGCTGCATTTTTTGTAGGTCGCAGTGTGCGTGATACGGCGATGATGTTTCGTGCGGTAAAACGGCATGTGATTGATTCTATAAATCGTTCAGAAGAACGTCCCTATCATACGATGTTATTAATGGGATGGATGGGATTTCGTACTGTGCATGTGAATGTTTTTCGCGATAATCGGAAATCAGGTGTTTCGCGTTATTCACCCCTTAAGCTATTTGGTCATGCTTTGGACGGACTTTTGACTTTCGAAACTCGTCTTCTTCGCTATGTCATTGCAAGTGGACTTCTCGTTTCAGCTGTTGCATTTTCGTTCGGATTGTTTTTGACCTTTCGATGGATGTTTCTGGATCGTCCCCCCGCTGGATGGACATCTCTCTCTGTTCTCATTAGCTGCTTTTCCGGCGTTATTTTATCCGTGGTAGGTGTGATCGGCGAATATATGGGACGTGTTCTTGAAGAAGTGCGAGGGCGCCCAGCCTATGTTGTGGCATTTGAACGACCTCTCAAGGATGCCGTTACTAGCAATAGGAGAACCGCATGACGGGTGCATTGAACATAATGCCTTTGATACATCGTGACACATCGCCTTCGCGCCTCACATGGGCAGCGCGAGGGAGATGTCGCGGAACAGAACTTTTTGGTGGTTACGCGGCATCGCCTATTGTTGTTCCTTCAAGTGACCCGGATGTTTGTGATGTTTACATCACTGCCCGGAATCGGGAAGGCCGTGGCATGATTGTACGTGGAACTTTGCAATGGTCGAGCAACACATGGCTTGCCGATCCGTCGGGTGTTGTATTGACGCCCGGTGAGCCAGGTATGTTTGATTTTGATGGTTGCACGGGAAGCTGTATTGTAGAAAACGATGGAAAGTTGTTTCTCTTTTATACCGGTTGGCTGCGTGGAGGCTCAATCCCTTTTATCATGCAAATAGGAATGGCAGTGAGCGACGATCAGGGGAAAACATTTCATCGATGGTCACAAGCTCCTCTGTTTCCGCGGATCCCATCAGATCCTATTGGGAATGCTGCAGCAACCGTGTGGAAGACAGATCTCGGATGGGATGCTATTTATCTTAAATATTTTCGTTGGGAATCTCAAGGCGATGCATGGCGCCATCATTATTATTTGGCAACTGCAAAATCATCCGATCTTTTTTCATGGGAAAAACGCGGTGATCTCTGTGTTCCTGTGCATCCGGATGAGTATGCGATGGGACGCGCATCGCGTATAGAAAATATCATTGATGGACATCAAGAAAGTTTTTTCTTTGCAGCGCGTGGTGACGCATACTGTTTGGAGTATGCATATCGCGATGATGATGGATTATTGAAAAGAGGAAATCACCACCATCAATGGCCGGAACGTTCGGATTGGGATTCACAGATGCAATCGTATCCTTTTGTGTGGCGAGTTGGAAATGAAATTCGCATGATTTACAACGGTAACGGTTATGGGAAGACAGGCATGGGAACGGCGAGTGCATTGATTGAGGGTTAGTTGAAGATGCGTGTAGGGATTTTACAACCAGGATTTGTACCTTGGCTTGGCTATTTTGATCTACTGGACTGGTGCGATGTCTTTGTCATACTGGACCATGTTCAATTTACCGACCGCGATTGGCGAACAAGAAATAAAATTTTGACAGGGACGGGGCCTCAGTGGATTAATGTTCCTGTGCGTAAACAATATCCAGAGGGTGTTTCTACGCGTCTTCCAATTGATCGTATTGAAATTGCTGTGGATGCACGGTGGCGCGATAAACATTTGGAACTATTGCGCCATGCGTATGGCCGTGCACCCTATTATGATTGGCTGTTTCCTCAATGGAAGTCCGTGATAACGGACACAACGATGCCTTTGGTCGATTTTTTGCAGCAAACGACGCATATTTTGAGTAACGCTCTAGGCCTGAATAAAAAAGTGATTTCATCGCGATCGCTCAATATTTCGTCAAACAAAGCCCAGTTGATTATTGATCTCTGCGTTGCACTTGGTGCGACAGAATATCTGAGTGGTCCTGCAGCGATGGATTATTTAGATGCTACTGCATTTGAAAATCTGGGGATTGATCTTCAGTTTCAGAATTACCAGTGTATGCCTTATCAACAAATGCATGATGCACCATTTATTTCTCACCTCTCCGTGTTGGATTTGTTGTTCATGTCCGGTCCTGACGCGGTCCATGTTTTACGAGAAGGACATCAAGTGCAACGTATACAAAAAATTGCATCATGAATCATTGATATGAAAATGTTTATGGGGAGGAATGATTGTGAAGAAAATTATATTGTTTGGTTTTGGCGAATACGGCGAAGTTGCGCATTTCTATTTTAAAAAACATAGTGAGAAACAAATAGTTGCCATCACTGCGCATGCCGCAAATATAACCTCAGATCATGTTTTTGGAACACCTACCGTCGCTTTTGAGGATCTTTCTAAAGAGTTTCCCTCAAGTGACTATGGAATGTTTATTGCTATTGGGTACAGTGGACTAAACGGTGTTCGTAAAAAAATATTTTGTGAAGCGAAAGAAAAAGGATATCGGCTTGTAAGCTTCGTGAGTCCTGATGCGACATGCCATGCCTCGTTTATCGGTGAAAATACATTTATTTTTGAAGACAATACGATTCAGCCATTTACGCATATTGGTAACAATGTTGTCATGTGGAGTGGCAATCACATTGGGCATCATAGTCGCATTGGCGATCACACATTCATCACGTCCCATGTTGTTGTTTCGGGTGGTGTTGTTGTTGGCGAACGATGTTTTATTGGCGTGAACGCATCAATTCGAGATCATGTTAGTATTGGAGAACGCACGATTATAGGCGCAGGTACGCGTATTATGAGAAATACCGAAGAAGGCAGCGTGTATTCTGAACCCTCAAGCAAAAAATTCTCGGATGATAGTGCTTCTGTGCGCCTGTAAATTAAGCTGCAGAACGCTGCTCTTGCATGTTTTTTAATTTCCCCCATCCATTTCCCACAAAGAGAAGTCCTGCAGCACAGAGGCTTGTGCTCGCACGGATGACATATACAGCAAGAGAAAGTGCAATGGCCAATGTGGCGGGAACGCCGTAGGCTGAAAGTAAGAGGGCCATGGCGCCTTCACGCAAGCCTAAGCCTCCGATGCTCGCAGGGATCACCATAAGCCAGTAGATCCATGGGATGATGGCAAAATATTCGATGTAGCCCAATTGATGGATGCCAATACCGAGACCAATCACCCAGTATGTTGCGATGTCGATGCATTGTGCGATCAAGCTTAAAACGATTGCCATAGCGATATGACGTCGTGATTTTGTGTTGACCAATGATTGAAACGTTGCTGATTGCCGAAATTGGATTTGACCACGCTTTTTCCACCAGAGACAAGCGATGCCCATGGCTACGGTTCCTGCTGCAACCGCGAACAACAAAGTGTTTTTTGGCAATGAAATAGATTCAGGTACAGCATACAAGCCAAGAAGCGTGATGGCCGCCAAAGCCAATGCACCGAGGACACGGTCGGCGAGCAAAACACCGACCACACGACGTTGAACACCAGGTGCTCCTGAGCGAAGCAACGCAAAGCGTGCTACATCTTCACCGATTTGTCCGGGCAACACCAAACTGCAGGCGGCTCCCGTATAGGTTGTTCTGAGTGCCATAGAAAGCGTGTGTTTTAATCCAGCGAAGCGTAGCAGGATGTAAAGTCGTACACCGACCAATGCCAAGGCAATGGCTACAATACCACACGTTGCCAATGCCATGGACAAAGGTATTCTTCGCCAGGTTTGAAAAACCTGGGACCAATCGACATAGATGACAAGAAGAACAATTAAAACGATGCCAGCACCGGTTTGAAGTGTTCGTGATAAAATTTGTTTCACATGGGCACCGTAGCTCAAAGTGATCTAGATACCAATTTCACGCGTGATGTTGAAACCGATCACCCACTGTTTATCGCGGTTGCTTCCTGCCACCACACCATCGGAACTCATGAGAGGATAGTTGCTTGTGACGATAGCAAACGTGTGGCGGTTGGTTATTAATTTTACACCACCGGCCATGGCAGGCATATCGCCGCGGTAACCCGCAAAGGGTACGGTGGTTTCCCATGTCAACGCGACCAAGTCGGTGAGACGTATTTCAAATCCACCCGACGCAGCCATGGACCAGTCTGTATCGGACGCAAGCTTTCGCTTGCCGTTGAAGCTGTTATCGCCTGTGGAGCTGCTGTGATAGAGGAGCCCGCCCGTGAGCTGCAAACGATGCCAGAGCAGTTTGCTTGCCAAGAGCTGTGCAAAACCACCCGCTGCATCTTTGGCGTTTTTTTGAGAAAACCATGTGACGCCGCTGCGAAGGGCCATATTCACCACGTGTTTTTTCTCGTGGAGAAATTGTCCGCGCACATCGAATTCATACACGTCTTGGCCGAGACTGGCGTTGGCATTGATTCGATACACGCCGACGTCCAGAAAATCGAAAATGCCGTAGCGAAGTCCCAAGCCAATGCGCAAAGCGCCTGAATCAAACCCGAGAAAGCTCTGAAAGGCATCTTCGGTAAACGCTTGATTGGTGCGATGGTTGACGACCATTTGAAAGGATCGTTTGCGTATCGGTGTTGGTGAATAGAGTGAAAGTAAACGGTCATACACGGCGTAATCTTTGCCGTACCATCCTTCGGATTCGGAGGTTTCTTCGATCGGCGTTTCTTCGATTTCTTCGATCTCTTCGGTTTTTCCCTCAGCCTCAGAGGGTGCTGTGAGTGCCAAACATAATGCAAAAAATGGGGTTCCGATCATGGCACCATATCCTTCCAGAAGATGAATATGTCTTTTTCTACGGTGGTGAGCTTGGGTTCAGTTTGAGGCATGCGGTCATTTGCGACCTGGTCGATGACCCCTGAAATGGCACCGCTAACATCCGCGCATGTTGTGAGTCGTAAAGAAGTTTCATGATACTGGGACACATTATGACACTGGTCAATGCATCGTTGTTGAACGATGGGCTTGACGTTGGCATCATAATAAGCAAGAGCATCCCCGGCACAAAGTGCTTTGGCCTCCGGGGTATTGCTATTGGAGTCGCTATCCAATTTCTCGCCACAGGCCATAAGGCTTACGCTTGCAATCAATGTCATCAAAGATAGTCGGATCATGGTGTCGTTCTTTGCCATACTCGTAAACATCCGACAACCAAAGAAATTACCAAAGAAATTACGCTGGTCATTGAAGATGCACTGATTTAATGTACTGACGCATGTTTCCAATCGGCGATGAACCCAATCCGTCTGGTACTGCGTGGATCACCTGTACGCTGATCGCAGCGAATGTGTTGATCTTCCTTGGGCTGTCAGTGCCGTTGATGGGTGAAGCGCCCTTGCCACAGGACCCCGCATTTCTCGAATATGTCCAAATAGTGGCACAGCGTACAGGCATCAGTTTACGCCAAGCAGCAGCCTCGGTGAGTGCCTACGATGTGTTTGTTTTTACGCATGGCTTTAAACCAGCCCATCCTGAAATGGTCGATTTATTTGTGTCGCTGTTTTTGCACGGCGGCTGGATGCACCTTTTGGGAAACATGCTGTTTTTGTGGATTTTCGGCAACAATGTGGAGGCATTCGCGGGGCGTGTGGGTTATTTTTTGATCTATTTTTGTACGGGGATCATCGCCACGCTTTCTTTTGCCGCATTTAATTTAGATTCACACATGCCGCTTATTGGTGCTTCTGGGGCCATATCAGGCATTTTAGGCTGTTATTTTCTGTGGTTTCCTCTTAATCGTGTGCGTCTTCTTGTGGTGTTCTTTTTCTTTATCGATGTCATCATGTTGCCCGCACGTTTGGTTTTGGCACTGTATGTTCTCATTGAAAATCTTGCGCCGTTGTTATTCGGAAGTATGAGTGGCGTGGCTTATGGTGCGCATCTTGGTGGGTTTGTGAGCGGCTATTTGATTGCCCGCGCGCTTCAGGGGGCGATCATGCGCCGTCAAGGGGGACGTTGGCGTCCAGCATCGCCTGTGGTGCCGTTGCGTTCCATACCTGCGGTGGATGTATTTGCGAGCGCTGATTTGCTTACCCGTGATGCGCGTTTTACTGAAGCTCTGGAAATGCTCGCACAGTTTGTTGAAGAGCACCCAGGTGATCTCCGCGTGGCCTCTGCCCATTTGCGCATGGGACTGATTCAACTCAAAGGGCTGCATCATCTATCGGCGGCACAACATCATTTTCAGCGGGTTTTAGAAAGCAATCCACCACCCGAAGTGGAACATGCGGCGCGGGAGGCGTTGGCGTCTGTTTTCAAAGTATTGTAGCGGCGGTTCGCGAACCGCCCTATGTTCTGTCAGACGCTTCGACTAATCATCCCCCATGACACAATGGATCTTAGGTGGTGCTTTGGTACTGATCGTGGTGGCTTGTCTGGGCTGGATCCGTTCCCTTCAGCGGCAATTTGAGCGTGTGGCGAACGAAAATCAAACGCTTGCAGAACGATCACGTGCACTGCAAGCAGAAAAACAAGTCGAACATCTTACGACGCTTCAAGGCCAGATGGCTGTGATGATGCATCAGGTGCAGCAGCGCATGGATGCCATGGGTGGTGCGGTGGGTGACCGTGTACACCGTGTGCAGGGAACCCTTGATGAACGCCTTGGGATGCAAACCAAATTGATGGGTGAAGTGCAGCAGCAACTTGGCGCCTTGGGTGAGGCCACCAAAAATTTACAAAATTTGGGACAAGAGGTGGGATCGCTCACCTCACTTCTGCGTGCGCCTAAGCTGCGCGGTAATTTGGGTGAGCTGTTGCTTGAAGATGTTCTAAGGCAGGTGCTGCCGAGAGAATCGGTGACCATGCAATATCGTTTTCAAGGCGATAGTCGCGGTACGGTGCAGGCGGTGGATGCCGTGATCCATTTGGGTGATCGTTTGGTGCCTGTGGATGCGAAATTTCCATTGGAATCGTTTGAGCGATTGCTGAATTCAGGCGACGATGCTGACAGGCTTGCCGCACGCAAAGCATTTCTTGAGGTGGTGCGCGCGCACATCGATTCCATCGCCGAAAAATATATTCGTCCTGAACAAGGCACCTATGATTTTGCTCTGATGTATATGCCCGCAGAAAATATGTACTACGAAGCGGTGGTGCGCACCGACGATGCGCCGATTGATATTGTGGCGCATGCCACGAAGAAAAAAGTCATCCCCGTATCGCCCAATACTTTGTATGCGTATCTCTTGACCGTGGCATATGGCCTTAAAGGCATGCAAATAGAAAAGAAGGCCGAAACCATCCGTGGTGATTTGGCCGGATTTCAACGTCGTTTTGCCCAAGTGTTTACATCGTTTGAAAAGGTAGGGCGCAATCTTGATCTTGCGTACCGTGGTTATGAAACTGTGGCCAAAGATGTGAGAAAACTCGACATCTCGGTGGGTAAAATCACCGGAGAATTGCAATTTGATGAAGAAGCGCTTTCATTGCCGGCACCGGATCCTTCCCTGAACGATGCGGCTTAGGAGGTCTCCCATGGAACCATGTGTTGTGCTTATGAGGCACGCAACCGCCCAGAAACATGGGACAAGCGATTTTTCACGTGAACTTGCTCCGGAAGGTCATGGGGAAGCGGTACAGCAGGGAAAGCTTTTGCACGCTCTTGATCTTGGTTTGATTCAAGTGGTTGCAAGCCCGTTGGTTCGTACGGAGCAAACCGGGATGCATGTTGCTGAATGTTTGGGGATCTCATGTATCACGGATCCACGTCTTGCGCCCAGCCAAGGGATGGCGGCCATGTTGCAAGCATTGCGATCCCACGTGCTTATTGTTGCGCATCAGCCCGATGTGGGCGATTTGCTCGGGTATTTGCTTACCGGTGATGTGCGGGCTGTGGCGGAATTTGCACCCGGTACTGTGGCAGTGGTTGGTTTTAAGGGTGCTGTGCGTCCTGGGGGTGGGTTCCTCCGATATCTGTTGCCGCCTACGGGTGCAGTGGTACAAGGTTGTTGATGACACGTCCTAATCTCGCCATTATTTTTACAGGTGGCACGATCAGCATGACCCATGCTGCCCACGATGGCAGTGCTGTGCCTACTTTAGGTCCCGATGATATTTGCAGTGCGGTCCCGCAGCTGCACGAATTTGATTTGGATGTCATTGAATTTTCACGACTTCCTGGGCCCCATGTCACCCTTGAAACGATGCTTGCATTGCATCTGGAGATTCAAGCGGCGATTAAGCGCGGTGCACGCGGTGTGGTCGTGACCCATGGTACCGATACCCTTGAAGAAACGGCATTTGTTCTCGATATTTTGCATCAAGGCCCCGAACCGATTGTGCTCGTGGGCGCCATGCGAACCAAAGATGAGCTGAGTTGGGACGGGCCTGTGAATTTGTACGCAGGATGTCTCGTCGCAGCGTGTGAGGATCTGCGCGGACAAGGCGTGGTCGTGGTGATGAACAACACCATCAATGCTGCAGCCGAAGTGACCAAGAGCTATACCGAGGCGCTCGATACGTTTGTGAGTCCTGAGATGGGGCCTCTCGGCATTGTGGACATGCACCAGGTTGTTTTTTACAGACCACGGTTGCGCAGGTTTCATCTCCCCATGCCATCGCATACGAATGCGCGTGTTGAAGTGCTGTACACAACCCCAGGATCTGATGACGTCTTGGTTCGTGCGGCCGCTGCGGCAGGCGCACAAGGGCTTGTGATCATAGGCCTTGGACGTGGCAATTTGCCACCCGCGATGGCGGAAGCGGTCATTGATGTCGCGCGAAGTGGCCTTCCTGTGGTGCTCACCACACGGTGTTGGGGTGGCCGTGTGGCGCCCGTTTACGGTTATGCAGGCGCAGGAAGTACATTGCGTGATGCGGGCGTTATTTTATCGCCATGGTTTACACCTGGAAAAATCAAAATGCTTCTGATGTTGGCGTTGGGGTTGGGATATGATCGGGAGAAGTTGGGGCGTTTGTTCTCTGTGTGAAGTGTTCATCCACACGTACTCTCTGCGAATACACCACCGTCGCCCAATGTTTTCCCCAGAAAATATTGGGAATTTCTATGGCCACTTCTACACGGTAGTTGCCAGGTTGTGGCGACAGATAGGTGAGCTTGTTGCCATGTGTACGCATGATTTCGGCACCCCCGCGAAGCAGTGAAATACGTGTACGTTTGGGATCGGAGGTGCTCACATACGCACGTAATTTTTCATGTTCATGGATAAAGTAGAATTGGGGATCGCCTTGCAATAAGCCTGCGTAGCAATAGAATTTTTGTGCAAGCAGTGAGGTCATGATGTCGGAGGCTCGAGAAACATCTTCATCGTAGGATTGTGCAGTGGCGATGATCCATTGGCGCAATGAATTTTTCAACCAAAAATGTTCGGGGGGGAGCGTTGGGCATATCCCGAGAGCGGGTGTGTCGACCATTTGATCCCATAAATGCAAGACCTCGGGCTGTGCGGTGTACAACTGTGCGGCCAGCAACGTGGGATTGATTTCACGAACGATCTGCGAAGGAATAAAAAAGAGTGGGTGATCGGGCCTGGGTTCCAGGATCTCAATGCCTGTCGCGCCATCAAGCCTTCCGGTCCATGGGGTGTCACCGCTGCGTGGGGTGGTGATGATTGGAAGACCGCCTGCACCTCGGACCTGCTGCGCAGGCTCAATACCCGAGAGCACCATGTGATGCGCGGGTTTTAGAGAGATCAAATTGCCCACACTGGTGCTGTACAAGGGCGATGGAAATAGGGTGACGCCTTGGATTTCTTTGCTTTCATGTTCCTTGCGAGAAGGATCGGAAACGAACAAGAAATCGAGCTTCATGGCTGCTGCGGATTGGGCCAGGGCATCGAGATCGGTGGATTGCAATGCGTAAGCACCCTGCCATGTATCACGTGGTACCACAGGCTTGGGACCGAAAGAGGGGATGTGCAGGGTGCGGTTGCGCGCATAGGCCAAGCCCAAAGCGCCGACCAAGAGCACCAAGACCATCAAAAATACGTACCGTGGCTTGAGCATGGGTGACCCTTGTTGATTGGCACCTGGCATACTATCAAACCCGCAGATCACGCCAGCTTCAATATACAGAAAGGCCGCCGACCCATGGAAAATCTAAATGACTTGTTTGCGATTGCGAGCGCTTGGCATTTTGGATGGCTTCTTCTCTTTGCAGTGGGCTTGTTTTTTCAATGGCGACGACGAAAGAGACTGGCATTGCAAACCTTGCCGGTTCCCACGCTATCCTCTCGGGAACCTCAGCCGATCACTGATTTGCCTGGGCTTGGAACAGGTTCTGACGAAGATGTGGCGCAGACGTTGCGTGATCCGCCCCATATCCAAGACACCGATCCGGATGTGGTTTCGTTTGAGCCTCCTCTCATTGCTGAAGGTGTGGATCCTGCTTGGCGTCGTGGTCTTGCCAAAACCCATGAATCGATTTTTTCCAAACTGCAGGGGCTTTTTTCTCGTGCAACCGAGATCGATGCAGGGGTGCTTGATGCACTTGAAGAAATTTTGCTGACCGCCGACGTGGGTGTACGCCTGTCCATGCGATGGATGGATGATTTGCGGGGTCGTTTATCGCGTGGTGAATTAAAAAATGCCGAGGATGTGCGTGCGGCTTTGCGGGCTCTTGTGCTTGCAACGCTTGAGGCGCCGCAGTCCCAAGCCATGGATGTCGAACATTTGATCAAAAGCACCTTCACGAAACCTTATGTCATTATGTTTGTGGGTGTGAATGGGGTTGGTAAAACAACCACCATTGGCAAAATGGCAAGTAAACTTACGAAGGCAGGCCTTCAAGTGGTCGTGGGAGCAGGTGATACGTTTCGTGCTGCTGCGGCCGAACAGTTGGCGATTTGGGCTGAGCGTTCGGGAAGTGTCATGATCCGCGGTGAAGAAGGCACCGATCCTGCGAGTGTTATTTTTAATGCCATAAGCCATGCGCGCACCATCGGTGCTGACGTGGTGTTGGCAGATACCGCAGGTCGTTTGCATACCAAAACCGAACTTATGGATGAGATCCGCAAGGTCAAAAAGGCTGCAGGCAAAGCCCGCGACAACGCCCCCGACGAGGTATGGCTCGTTGTGGATGGCACCACAGGACAAAACGCGCTGCTGCAGGCCAAAGAGTTTCACGATGTCTTGGCACTTTCGGGGATCGTGCTCACCAAATTGGATGGAACAGCCAAAGGCGGCGTGGTGATTGCCATCGCCGATGCGCTCAATATTCCTGTGCGCTATGTGGGGGTTGGGGAAACAGTGGATGACCTCAAACCGTTTGTGCCGAAAGCATTTGTTGCGGCATTGTTTGAAGAGGACTCGGATCTTTAGTAAATAATAAGCATGGCCCCACGTGTGCGAACGCAAGAGACGCCTGCCCGTACGACCGTTGAAGTTCGTTTGCTCGGCCATCGCTTGGTATTAAAAGGCGATGGCGATCACCACAAATTGCAGCGTTTGGCCGATTATGTCCAAGAAAAGCTTGCCGCGGTGCAAAGCCATGCGTCGAACAAAACCAACGGGCAACGCCTTGCATTGGTGACAGCGCTTAATATTGCCGAGGAATTTTTGCATATTCAAGATGAGTTTGAAGCGTTTCGTGCGGAGATCATTGCACGATCCCAGGCCATTTTGCTTGAAATAGATGCAGATGCTGAGGCGACCAAGGTGGCATGATCGTCGTCGTCATAAATGGGGACATGCTACATTAACGCGTCATTTTGCAATGCACTTGTTTATGACGCGTTAATGTAGCATGTCCCCATTTATGAGACGCGGTATTCCTGTTGTGGTGTCGGCGCCCAGTGGCACTGGCAAAACCACGTTGTGTCATCGTGTGATTAAAACCTTCGGCGGTGCGGAGTTTTCCGTATCGTATACAACCCGTGCTCCGCGCGGCCATGAGCGTAATGGATCGTCCTATCATTTTGTGTCTGAAACACATTTTGATGAATTGATTGCATCGGGTGCCATGCTCGAATGGGCGCCTGTTTTTGCGCATCGTTATGGTACGGGACGCGATTGGGTGTACGAGCGCTTAAACACTGGTGTTGATGTGCTGTTCGATATCGATGTGCAAGGTGGCATGCAGATCAAGAAAGCGTTGGGTGAAGCGCTTCTTGTGTTTGTCTTGCCGCCATCCATGCAAGAACTTGAGCACCGTTTGCGGGGACGTGGCACCGATACCGAAGAGCAGTTGCAGATCCGTTTGGGCAAAGCCCGCGATGAGATCGCACGTTCCAAAGATTACGATGTTTTGATTGTGAACGATACGTTGGATATTGCTGTGCATGAATTGGGGTCATTACTTGTGGCCGATAGGCTCAAACATGTCGATCGCGATGCATTGATTGCACAGGTCCTAGGCTCATGATCATTGATATTTCACCTTTGGTGAGCCCCAAGATTGCGGTCTTTCCAGGTGACACACCTTTTAAGCGCGAGATGGTGCGTGGGTTTGATGAAGGGGATGCGTACGAACTTTCGAGCATCAACAGCACGGTGCATCTTGGAGCCCATGCCGATGCACCAAGTCATTATGCGCCCGATGCACCTGCGGTGCATGAACTATCGCTTGTTCCTTATTTGGGCATGTGTCAGGTGATTCAGGTGCATGGTGCGCCTGGTGCACGTATTCAATTGGGTGATTTGGGCGATATCGATATTCAAGCACCGCGTGTTTTGTTTCGGACCGATTCGTTTTGCGATCCCGATGTTTGGCATGACGATTTTAACAGTTTGAGTCCTTCGGTGATCCACTGGCTGGCTGATCAGGATGTTCTCTTGGTGGGGATCGATACACCGTCGGTAGATCCTGCCAATGATCGTCATTTGGAAACCCATGGCGCAATTTTGATTCGTGAGTTGCGTGTACTTGAAGGGCTTGTGCTGTCGCATGTGATGCCCGGGTTGTACAATCTTATTGCATTGCCGCTTCGGCTTGAAGGCTGTGAAGCATCGCCGGTGCGTGCCGTGCTTTTGCCCATGAAGGGGAATTCTTTTGGAAACCTGGAATAATTTTATTGGCGGTGAATTGCGTAAACCACACGATGATGAATACTTGGATGTGATTGCGCCTGCCGAAAATATCACCTACGCGCGTGTTGCGTCGTCGACACGCGATGATGTTGAAGTTGCCGTTGAAGCAGCGCAAACAGCATTTCCTGCATGGTCTGCATTGAGCGCGCAAGAGCGTGCTGCATGGTTGCGTCGTATTTCTGATGGCATTGCTTTACGCGTCGATGAGTTTGCACACGCTGAATCGCGCGATACCGGAAAACCGTTGGCTATTGCGAAAATGGTGGATATTTCTCGCGCCATTGAAAATTTTAGATTTTTTGCCGATGCATGCACGCAGCAGCAAACAGCATGTTTTTCGGGACATGGGGCGGGTGTTCATTATGTGTTGAAGCAACCGCGCGGTGTGGCGGCATGTATCGCACCGTGGAATTTGCCTCTTTATTTGCTCACATGGAAAATTGCACCGGCATTGGCCAGTGGAAACACGGTGGTGGCAAAACCATCGGAACTGTCGCCCGCAACGGCCCATCTGTTGTGCACTGTGCTTCAGGACATTCAATTTCCGCGCGGCGTGTTGAATATCGTTCATGGCACGGGCGATGCGGTGGGTGAACCGCTTGTGACCCATCCCTTGGTGCGTGCGGTGAGTTTTACGGGAAGTACACGCACAGGGCGTCGTATCGCTTCGTTGGTGGCGCCTTGCAATAAACCGCTTAGTTTAGAAATGGGCGGAAAAAATTCGGCGTTGGTTTTTGATGACGTGGATCTCACATCTACGATCTCGGAACTTATGCGATCGTCGTTGTCCAACAATGGGCAGATTTGTTTGTGTACGTCACGCATTTTGGTGCATCGCCGTATTTATGCTGATTTTCGTGAGGCATTTGTTGCGCGTGTTCGAGCACGAACCGTAGGAATGCCTGACCAAAAAGTGGATCACGGCAGTTTGATTTCTGCGGTTCATGCCGTCAAAGTCATGGGTTACATTGATGAGGCCAAAGTCCAAGGTGCCACGGTGTTGTGTGGCGGAGAGGCCATGCCTGATTTGGGTCCTGCGTTTGTACAGCCTACGGTCCTTGAAGGATTGGGCTCTGATGCACGTATCAACCAAGAGGAAGTGTTTGGACCGGTGGTCACGCTCATACCCTTTGATGACGAGAACGAGGCCATTCGTATGGCCAATGATACAGCCTATGGACTTGGGGCTTTGGTGCTGACCCGCGATATGGACCGTGCCCATCGTGTGGCCCATTGGTTGGAAGTCGGGATGGTGTGGATCAATCGTTGGATGTTGCGCGACCTACGCACACCTTTTGGTGGCGTGAAGGCGTCGGGCCTTGGCCGAGAGGGTGGTCAGTGTGGTCTCGATTTCTATTGCGACATAAAAAATGTTTGTTTTGAGGTTTGTGGGAGCGCCTAATATGTCTGACGGAATTATTGCAGATCATGCGCCTGTGGCCGTGGGAGCCTATCCGCACGCACGCTGGGCCGGGCCATTTTTGTATCTTTCGGGTGTGGGGCCGCGAAGTCCCGTGGACAACAGCATCCCTGAGGGGATCGAAGCCCAATGCCATGCGGTTTTTGCCAACGTTCGACAAATTATTGAAGCGTCGGGCGCGACGTTTGAAGAACTTATTGATGTGACCGTGTTTCTTACTAATATGAATCGCGATTTTGAAATCTACAACCGGATTTATGGTGCCTATTTTGCCCAGGTCATGCCGTGTCGGACCACGGTGGAAATTTCGAGCCTTCCAACACCGATCGATATTGAGCTAAAGTGTATCGCTTATCGTAAGCTATAGGTGTCACGTGTTGAATGTTGACGTTTATGTGCTGATGCGTCAATTGACGCGCCAAGACTCAAACGTCAACATTCAACACGTGACACCGTATGGCAAAGGAATTTCACGTGAGCGATTCTGATCGAGAGCATGGCAGACGCGGCCCACGGGGTGGATCGCGCTCCAACAGTACCCTCGGCGGCGCACTTTTGGCGAGTATTGGGATCCCCTTGCTGGTGCTTCACATGGTTTATGGGCCGGGCATCGTTGCGTTGCCTGTTGTGGTGAAAACAGCCGCGGTGTTTTCGGTTGTAAGTTTTCTTCTTGCGGGTATGGGGATCGATCGTTTTCCGCGCATGGGTCGTATTGCGGGATCACTCGCATTGCTTGCATTGTTGGGGCTTGGAACGCCGTACTTGCGTGAAGCACCTTTTGTCGCCTTGGTGGCACTTCTCGGGTGCACTGCGATGTTTTCTGTGTTGTGGGATATTGGTCTTGCGCGGACGCGCAAACGCACGCGTTGGCATATCGTGTACGGCGGGCATACCCGTGGCGCAGCGTTGGTGGCGGCGCCTTTGTGGCTCGCCCTGGTATTTTCAGGAAGTTACCATCCGCTGGTAAGCATTCTTGTAGTGGGAATTGCGCTGGGTATCGCCAATGCGTTGGTCTTGGTGTGGATGATGCGCATGCGCGTTTATCACCCCAAACGCGTTCGTGCGCTTGCACTCGCAGCGCTTGTGGCGATGGTACAGATTTTGTTTTTCTGGGGACAGTGGTGGCATATGGCGAGTGCAGGGATCTGGCTCGCACTGGGTGCCATTCTGATGATCCCCAATCCAAACCGCATTGACTGGGATCAGGCGAGTTGGTGGGAGCTCTTGCTCGATCATCCCGAACGTTTGTTTGTGGGAACGTTTGGCGCCATCTGCTTGGCTGGAACACTGCTTTTGCTTTTGCCTCAAAGCACAGTCCACGGTGGAAGCATCACTTTTATTGATGCATTGTTTACCTCGGTGAGCGCGGTGTGTGTGACGGGCTTGACCGTTCTCGATACACCGAATGTTTTTAACGGTCTTGGGCAGTTTTTTTTGGTGATCCTTATTCAGATTGGTGGCCTTGGGATCATGACCTTTTCGACGCTTGCGTTGTGGGCCATGGGGGGGCGCATGAGTTTGCGCCATGAAGGCGCGGTGGCAAGCCTTATCAGTTCGCAAGATCGTGGAAAACTTTTTGTTTCGGCGCGTCAAATTATTGCGTTTACTTTTGTCATTGAAGCGGTGGGCGCACTGCTATTGTGGGTGGCGTTTTTGTTGCGTGGTGATGGCGCGATGAAGGGGCTTTGGCGTGCTGTTTTTACCGCGGTGTCAGCGTTTTGCAATGCGGGATTTGCATTGCAAAGTGATAACTTGCTTGGCTACCAAGACAGTCCATTTATTTTGCATACCGTTGCGATGCTGGTCATTTTGGGTGGTCTTTCACCGATGGCGGTTTTTTCGTTACCGTTATGGATTGGTCGAAGCAAGCGACCGGTGTCGTTGCAGAGCAAGTTAAGTCTTGTGGCCACGGCTGGTTTATTGGTGGTTGGAACGGTAGGGATCGCACTATTTGAGTGGAATGGTGCGCTGCGCGATTTCTCTTTAGGCGACGCAATTCACAATGCATGGTTTCAATCGGTCACTTTGCGCACAGCAGGGTTTAACTCCATCGATATGACGGGACTTAGCGCGGCCACGCTGACCTTGATGATGCTTTGGATGTTCATCGGTGGAAGTCCGGGAGGCACGTCAGGCGGTATTAAAACGACCACTGCGTCGGTGTTATGTTTGTCGGTGGTCCACACGATTATGGGTCGTTGGCCCATGACAGCTTTTGGACGGCGTATTTCGGAACGCACGTGGCGCAAAGCAGCGGTCACGGTGACATTGGCTTTGCTTACGGTGATGGGTGCTGTGATGGCATTGTTTCTTACGCAGTCGATATCACCGCGTGCGCTGGTGTTTGAAGTGATTTCGGCCCTTGGTACTGTAGGGCTTTCCATAGGCGCCACGGCGCAATTGGATGGTATCGGAAAAATAATCATCACCTTGTGCATGTTTGTGGGTCGTGTGGGTGGTCTTACGCTGTTGATGTTTTTGAGTCAGCGCAGACCACCACGCAATATCAATTGGCCAGAAGAAGATGTGAACGTTGGATAACCGTTGGTTAATCGTAGCGGCGCTGCTTGCTGCGCCAAGAGGAACAAATTATGAATCGCCAGGCCATTGTGATAGGTCTCGGTCAATTTGGTATGTCGGTGGCGCGGGCTTTGTCGGAGCGCCATGTGGATGTTTTTGCTGTCGACATCAGCGATGATCGTGTACGGGCAGCGGCCAATTATGTCGCCGAAGCAGCCGCCTTTGACGCCACCGATGCAGAAGCTTTGGCGCGCACTATGCCAGAGCGGCGCGATGTATGTTTGTGCGCCATTGGTGATGAAGCCAAAGAAGCATCGATCATCTGTACCGCGCTTCTGCGCCAAATGGGTGCAAAACGTGTGATTTCCAGAGCCAATGATGATTTGCATGCACGCGTGTTGACGTTGGTGGGCGCGCATCAAGTGGTCAACCCTGAGCTTGAATTTGGTGAGCGATTTGCCAATCAGATTTTGCACCAAGGCATCAAGGGCGAAATGTTACTCGGTGAAGGCGTGTTGATCACGGAAGTGACTGTGCCCTCATCATTTGTAGGGCATACCTTGGGTGATTTGCAGTTGCCACGGCGTTACGGCGTGACTGTGGTGGCCGTACGTCGCGGTCGCAGCGGTGTGGTGATGTTGCCCGATGCCAAAGCACGTCTTGAAGATGGCGATGGCTTGGTGGTGGTGGCCGAAGAAGGTGCGGTATCTCGGATGGTGGAGCGGAGTTAAAAATCATGTTGCTAAGACGCGAATTGCTGATGACCATCGGTTCTTTGGTTTTAATCAACGTCTTGTTCGCGTTTGGTGCCATCGGTTTATTTGTTCGTATGGGGCCTGTGTTTGAGCGGATCTCCCGCGACAATGTTTTCTCCATTGTGGCCGGTGAAACAATGCTCATCGAATTGGCCAAAATGGGCGACACAGGTCTTCAGGGCAATAGTCGCGAACGGGTGTTGGATGCGCTGCAAGCGGCAAGAAACAACATTACGGAAGAAGCAGAACGTCCCGTTATTTTGGCCATGGAGGCCCATTTAAATGCAACGATTGAGGGCGATCCCCAAGCGCGCCAGGAGATGGTATTTCAACTTCAAGAGTTGCTTCGGATCAATCGTATCGCAATGGATCGCATTGGCATGGAAGCGGAACAACAAGGCTGGGCAGGCGCATGGGCTGCTGTGCTTGTTGGCTTTTTCTCGTTTGTCATGAGTCTTGTGGTTGTTGTGCGTTTGCGCAAACGATTGCTTGGGCCCCTTGAAGAGCTTTACGGTGTTTTAGACAGCGTACGCCATGGTGATAGATTCCGCCGCTGTCGTGCCCAGGATGCACCCTTTGAGGTGCGTCAGGTGGCGGAGGCGGTGAATATTTTGCTCGATGAACGCATCAGCGATCATTTAATTCATCTCAACAAACGCGAACATCTTGAACGCTTGGCTTTGCGCGAAATGCTCGAACGTCATGAAGAAGGTTGCGCCGTGGTGAATAATCGCGGTGAAATTGTGCATGCGAGTCAACGCATGCTTGAGCGTTTATCCGCGGATAAAGGCGAGTTGCTGCATGGTCGCATCACGCAAGAACGCAACGCCGATGGTTATGTTGAAATCATTCCTTTGGACGGTGGCGCTGGGCGTTTGTGCATTTTGCATGGGTCGTTTGCGGGGGGATGAGGGACTTCTAAATCTACCAAAAGTCGCAAAAGGACGCTTTTTGTTGCAAAATGCGACTTTTTTGGGTACACTTAGCAAAGTTCCAAGGAGCGGGTCATGGCAATGAGTATTAAGCTATCCGAGGAGCTGGTTTCTGAGGCACGTCGTGCGGGCGTTGTGTATCATCGCTCTACGCCTAAGCAAATTGAGTATTGGTCTCGTATTGGCAAGATTTCGGAAGAGAATCCCGATCTGACATACCGATTCATTAAGGATTTATTGGTAGCGCAGCAGGAAGCTGAGGCTGGCGAAACCGTTCCTTATGAGATGGGTTGACGTGAAAATCGTTCAAACCAAGCAGTTTCATCGTGTCGTCAAGAAGCTCCATGCAAATCAGAAACGCGATTTGGATTGTGCTGTGAAATCGGTCATTGCCGATGTTTACATCGGAGAGATTAAAGTTGGAGATCTCGCAGGGATCCGGGTACACAAATTTAATATGGCCGGACAGCACACGCTGCTTGCCTATACCGTAGACGAGAATGTCCTTGTGTTAACTTTGCTTACGCTTGGAACCCATGAAAATTTTTATCGGGATCTGAAGCGCTGAGTTCTTTGGAATATGGGCTATTGGCAGCCGCTCAGCGTACCGTTGCTCTGATAAACACAACTGTTGGCAGAAATACCGTCGGCACCTTTCGTGCCAGGAAGGCCTGCAACACCACTCCCTCCGCCAGCTGCACCGGCAGCCCCTCCCACGCTTGCAGCAGGTTTTCCGCATGCGGAGTTGATGAGCCCTAGGGGCGAACCGTCGGCATCAAGATTGAGTAGGCATATTGCATGACCTGCCGCGCCGCCGCCGCCGCCACTGCCGCCGCTGCCTTTGCCGCCATTGCCACCCGCGCCGCCGCAGGGGTCGCCCCAAGAGTTGTCCGTATCGACGCACACGCCGCCGATGCCTGAGCCTCCGCTGCCGCCGCCGCCGCCGTCACCACCCTTGCCACCGGCCTGACCTGCACCACCGCCTTGGCTTACAAAAATATTGCACGACAAGGAAACGCTAGTGCTGGCGGTCGATGCCAATGCGATGCTCGAACCTCCGCTTTTACCACCTGTGCCTGCTGTGCCTGCTGCGCCACCACCACCACCTGTGCTGCCTGATGCGGTGTGGTAATTGTTGTCAGCCCCCGCACCGCCGCCACCATGGCCTCCGTTGCTACCGCTGCTACCGTTTGTGCCCGTGGGTGGGATGCATTGTGAGAGTGGTGATGCCATGCTGTTGCAGAGGGTATTGCCCGCACCACCCGTTCCAGCCGAAGTCACTGCACTGGCGTTTTGTCCATCACCGCCTTTTGCGGTGGTATAACTGCTACAGGAACAGCCTCCAACGCAACCATTGCAGTTAATACTTGCACCTGCTGCCCCATCCAGCGCGCCTCCTGCTGTTCCACCAGGCTCAGAACTGCAATGCGCATTTGCCCCCGCGCCACCATAATTCAAGGATGTTCCACGACAGCCAGTAAATGTAACTTGCGTATTTCTTACGGCATAGTCAGTATCCCAATCATTGCAATAGCTGTCATTCGCATACGAGCCTCGTAGGCCTGCGCAGCCTCCCAATCCATCAGCACCATTCGTTGCGTTATTGGGTGTTGGCCGGAATCCTGGTGCGGCCACAAACACATTGCCTTGCAAACTGATATCGGCAGTGGTGTTGTCAATCAGCGCGGCCACCGCGGTGGGATTGCTTTCGGTGGCTGTGGTCGATTCAAACTGAAATCCACTGATGGTGAATGACCCTGCTGCGCTAGAACCTGATGTCACGACGTTAAGATGCAATGCTGGAGTTTGCGGGCTTTGACTGGTCGCTACTACTTTCGAGAGATGACCACTGCTGCGACTTGAAAAATCGCCAGTATATCCACCATACATTGAGACCACGTTTGCAGCGGTGATGGTCAATGACTCTGTGTAGAGGCAAGGGGTGGTATTGTTATCCTGAAATGCGGCAACATAAATGGCCGATTTATTACTCACGCATCCCGCATTGCCCACACAACTGAGCGCGGCTTGAATGCTATTGTAGGGACTTTCTTTGGTGCCAGAACCTGTACCCCCACCACATTGCACAAAAAGCGCTTTTTCTATTTCGCCGTCCACGCCGTCACAATCGAGATCGCCATCGTTCACGCCTTGGGCACATGATCCACCTGCGGTTAAAGAATTGTAGTGCGCCTGCAAACTATCGGGGATATCGATGCCATTGGCATTGCAACACAGCTGCGTGCTGGGGTTGAGCACTGCATTGGGAAGCGTGGGGCATGGATCGGTGATGCATGGATCGGTACATGAAAGTGCTGCACAGCCAGTTGCCAGTGGAGGATAGGTGGCATTGTCTGAGGGACTCGCCCGGCATAGCATACCGCACGGCGTTTGTGTTCCCTGACTGCACCATGGGGTGCATTTCCCCGCTTGGATATCCTGCGGACTATCACTTTCGGTGCACATACGCAGGCATTGGCCATCGATGTCGCTATCGCGGATCCTGTCGTCACCTGGACAATGATCGCAGGCATTGGATATTGTGTCGCCATCCGTATCAGTAAAAAAGCTTCCATCTGCGCCATTGCAAACATCCAAACCACCCCACTGACTGTTGGGGTTGGATGTCACTGTATTGAGTGCTGTGACCGTGCTGGAGGATTCTAAACACCCGACTTGAACTTGCAAATCAGCACATCGTGGTAGGCAGTATGTTGTTTTGTGTCGGTTTGCGTTGTTGTATGCATCACCGGCATCGGTTTGCGCTTTCGTACAAATGGGTGTGCACAAACCATCGTGATCGGTATCGCGTGTTACATCGCTACCTGGGCACATATCACAACCGTCGGGAATGCTATCATTATCGCTGTCTTGGTCGGGGACATGGGCAGACCAAATGCAGTTGTCGTTTGTGTTGGGTGCACTGGCATCGGAAGGAAAACAAAGATCTGCAGGCCACTGTTGCGGAAGTATTGCATCGCAATCAGGCAAGCATACGCCGAGAACATAGGCACCCGTTCTTAATTGTTCTGTTGAACAAGACGCTGCACATTTGCCATCATCGTCGGCATCCAAAACAGCATCGTCGCCATCACATACATCGCACGCACCAAAAACACCGTCATGGTCTGGGTCGTCATTGAGGTCCTGCGGACTTACTTCTTTTATGCAATGGTCGCAGTTTGCAGAGCCCTCTTCACCAATGCCATCGTTGTCGCTATCGACGTAACCACAGTTTTTACCGCCAGGTTCTTTGAGGGCACCTGTGCACGCGTGTGTTGATACGTCGCAGTAATTGCTGGTGCAATCGCTATCGGTATTGCAACGCTCGACGCAGGTATTATTGACGCAATCGAATGATGCCCCACACGGGGGAGAACATGCGCCGTCATTGCGTGAAACGGTCCCCTTGGTGCAGCCCGAGACGGCGAGCACGACGACCCAAACGAAGACAGAACCCCGTAAAGTACACATGCTTTATGGTAGCGTATCTTGAATAGGTGTGATGGGTAAAATGCTCAATTTGCGGGGTCGTGAGATGTGCGACATCGGTATAAGAACGCAAGTGAGCACTTTCTGCCGGGTCATCACGTCGGTCATCACGCCGAGGTCATCACGCCGGGTGTTGCAATGTGCATTTCTGCACATCCTACTGCATTTTACCGTTCAACCACTTTCAAACACAGGACATATCCTTTCGCGTATTATCTGCCTCGTCGCATGACCTTTGTCTGCTGATGTGCAGAAATGCACATTGCAACACCCGGCGTGTTCGGGGTTGTTTGGTTTTGTGATATCATGAACCATGCAACTTCGTTTCTGGCTGCGTTGTGCTGGCTTGTTGTGCGCTTCTGCCTCATTGAGCTGTGTTAAGAGTAGCGCGCCGGATGGTGGAGGTAGTCGCTCATGCGATTGTCCTTTATCTCAAGGGTGCGATGCCGATGGTGTGTGTTGGCCGGCATGCACGAGCACCGCCGATTGTTCTGATCATGAATGCGATACCGATTTAAAAATTTGCAGCAAAACGTGTGTGCGTTTTGGTGTCGGTTGTGGCTGTGTCGATTCGGATGAGGATTTAAAAGGAGACCTTTGCGATACGTGCAATGCTAATTTGGATGAACTGGATAGCGATGATGATGATGCATGTGAAACGTGTGATGTTTCATCGGTCGCATGTACTCTGGATCGATGCCCAAATCGTGTGGGTGGTGAAGGCGACGCGGACAGTGACACGGTGATTGATTGCAAGGATGCATGTACAGGTGATGATCGGGTGTGTGATGCTGATCACGATGGTTATTGTTTGGTGTCGTTATCATCACCCTCGTGTGCACCAATAATTTCGGGAAAGATCGAGGCGTGTCCTGACTTTAATGATGCGCTCGATGACGATAGTGATACGAACCCTAATGGATGTGATCATTGTCCCGGCGATGATCGTGTGCGTGATGCCGATGGGGATGGATTTTGCACGCAATGTGATGGCGTGAGTGGTTGCAAGTTAGATCGTTGTCCTGGCGTTAATGATAATACGTGGGACGATACGTTAAGCTGCTGCCCAAACGTTGCTGCAAACGATTTACCTGATCCCTTGGCGTGGAATATTGATTCTGCACTTTTGAAAAACAATGCAAACACATATTATCCAGGATTCAGTGATCAAACATTGCTCACGAATAACAATTGTCCGTCTGCAGCAGCGGAAGGCAGTGCAGGGGATCCTGATTGCGATGGTGTGGACGGAAAAAAAAGCACGGCTTGGTTTGTGCGTTGTGGTTCTGAGAGTCAAGGAACATTGCCTAGGCTTTTTACATCATTAAATTCAGCATTGGTTGCTTACAAAAACCCCGAGATCCTACCCAAACCCGATGCAATTTTTGTGGCCTCCGAATGGAACGATTCTGGTACGGTCAAATCGTGCGATTACGAAGAAGTTCTTGATCTCGATAAAACAGTGCTTGTTCCCATATACGGTGCTTTCCTCCATGATTTCAAAACCCGCGATCCGGCCAAACGAACAAAATTGTATTCTGTATCCAATCGCAATCGAGAAATTGTGAAAGTCGATTTGACGGGCACCACAACATCACAACAATTTTTGTTGGATGGATTTTTGATCGTGAGTGAACCTGCGAGTGATGTATATCCGTCTGCGGTGGCGATGACGGTGACAGGAACGGGTAGCGTAGGAAAATTGAATTTGCAAGACAGCATTGTGGTGGCGACGCCGGGATACGCCGATTCAACGATACCAACGAAACCAACAACAAGTGGTAAGGACGGATGCGCGGGGGGGAAGTTTACACCCAAATCCTCACAGCAACCCGAAAATCCCTATTATTGTGATACCAATTATCCCCAAGATGAAAATAGGTCACAGCCGTTAGGTGCAACAAACTGCAATCCGGTTACAGGCAATTATGGCGGAACAGGATGTTATTCTGATGGTGGTTGCTGTGCGTGGGATTGGAATGACAATCGTTTAGGTACCGATGGATATCCGACGGAAAATGGTGGCACGGCGACGGGAGGTCAGCCAGGGGGTTCGCAAGGAGGGGATACCTGGCCAACATGTCCCCATGGAGCGGGAGGGGGGAATAGCAGTAGCACTGGTCAAAACAACGGGAATGGCTGCAACGGAGCTCCAGGACAGCAAGGCCTGAAAGGTTCCAAGGCATCATCGAATGCAACCGATGTGCCTTCGTTGGCATGGCGTGCCTTCGCAGGAAGTGCTGGAGGGGTTGGCACCGATGGAACTGCAGGAGGCGGGGGTGCAGGAGGATTGGCATCTGGTGGGGGGGCGGATTGGGGTTCTAGTGGGACTTCAGGCGGGGCGGGTGGTCTCAAGGGTGTGAGCGGTGGTCTTGGAGGAAAGGGTAGCGGAGGAAGCTTTCCTATGATTGCGAATGCGGCTGCTAACGTCGCATTAAGTTGTACTGCATTAATTTCTCAAGGAGGTGGTGCGGGACAACAGGGTGGAGCAGGCGGTGATGGGGGGAAAGGTGGCGTGGCACCTGAACCTGTTCTTGGCTACATGTTTGGTACTGGGTATTCTAGGCGCAATCCAGGCCGTGGCGGCAACGGCGGCGCAGGCGGCGGCGGCGGTGGTGGTGCGGGGGGTGATGGGGGTCACAGCGTTTGTCTTTTGTTCACCAATGCAGGCCAAAGCAATACGGCGCAAAGTGCTTTTGACTCAGGGAAGGGCGTGTGTTTGCGTGGTGCGGCGGGTGTGAATGAACCGGGCTTGGGTGGCGCAGGTGGTGCAGCGGGTGCGAATGGTTCACCAAACAGTGCAGGCTCAACCGGCGAAACAGGCAGGGGTGGTGTTGGCGCCGATGTTTGCAGCTTTGATACGACCAGTTCAAAATTTCATAAACTCGATTGTACGTGTAAGGGCATTGGCTGTCTTCTTCATTATTAATCGACCTCTTGTCTCAATACATCGATATATCGTTGATACGAAAAAATGCGATCACGTTTTCTCCCGCTTGTTTCCACGAGGATCCCAGCATCCATGAGAATGTCGACGGCGCGTCCTACAGTGGGTTTTGTTGCATGGATCAAAGCGATCCCCGATGCCACGGTGATCAGTGGATGTCTTGGTAGCAACTCAAACAATCGCAACGCAGCGATGTGAACGTGCTGATGCGCCATCAATCGTATCCGGTCTTCACCCACCAGTGCAAACAACGATCGCGCACATTGGGTGGCTTCGTTGGCCACGGTGATCACGCCCTCTAAAAAAAATATCAGCCAGCGTTCCCAATCGCCATCGGTACGAGCGATATTTAAGTGTTGGTAATACAATGTTTGGTAGCGTTTGAAATAAAGACTCAAGTACAACAGTGGCTTTTTGAGCAATCCCCAATGCTCAAGAAGCAAGCTGACCAACAATCGGCCCAATCGACCATTGCCATCCAAATAGGGATGGATGGTTTCAAATTGCACATGCAAAAGTCCAGCGCGCAGCAATGGATGCAAATCATCGTCGGCATGGAAGTAACGCTCAAAATCACCCATCACGTCATGCAATATTTGTGGAGGAGGTGGCACGTACATGGCATTGCCTGGGCGTGTTCCTCCAATCCAATTTTGACTGCGTCGCATCTCGCCTGGAAGTTTATTGGCACCGCGCACGCCAGCCATCAATCGTTTGTGTGTTTCATTGAGCAAACGGTTGGAGAGTGGCAATCCCGTGGGACTGCTCAATTGCTCGCGCGCATAGGTAAGCGCGGTGATGTAATTGCAGACCTCTTCTACATCTTGATTAGGTACGGTGTGTGCTGGCTGCGCTTCAAAGGCGATCAAATCCACCAAGGTGGCTTGGGTGCCTTCTATTTGTGATGACAACACAGCCTCTTTGCGCACGAAAGCATAAAGAAACCAATCCAGTGATGGGACCATATCTCCTGCCAGATCCAACCGGATCAGGGCTTGCTCTGCTTCGTGCAAGAGTGCTTGTATCTTTGCATTGAGTTGCAAAGGCGGATCCCGGGGCGGCAATGGATACGGAATAAAGGCTTGGACTTGCTCGTCTGTCGTATTTTGTCGCACATATTGGCCGGTGATTCTTGTCATCATGGCTTCTCGTAGCTCCAAAAATTTTACTAAGATCGTATCTTAGTAAAGAATACTTTACCATGATATTTGTATGGGAAGTAGAGCTTTACATCTTAGCGCATCGGCAACTCTCACCTTTCGACATGTGACCCCACCCCGTGCTATGGCCCAAATCCATGCTTCCTATGCCTATCAATTTTACGCGTTGGATCGATGAACACCGTCATTTGTTGAAGCCACCCGTGGGCAACAAAGTCATTTGGGAAAATACGGAATTTGTGGTGATGGTTGTTGGGGGACCCAACGCCCGCGCGGATTTCCATATCAACGATGGCGAAGAATTTTTTCATCAAATCGAAGGCGATATGGTGTTACGGGTGCTCGAAAACGGCGTGCCCAAAGATATTCCTATTCGCGCGGGTGAAATGTTGTTGTTGCCGGGAGGGGTGCCCCATTCGCCCCAGCGCAATGCCGATACCGTGGGCTTGGTGATTGAACGAAAACGCAGACCCGATGAAATCGATGTACTTTTGTGGATCTGTCCCAAATGCAATCGTGAGTTGTATCGTGAGACATTTCGACTCAAAAATATTGAGCGCGATCTGCTCCCTGTCATAGACCGCTTTTACGATCTTGAGACCAATTGCACGTGCACGAAATGCAATTTTAGGATAACACGGTGACCATTGACGTTCATACCCATATTATTCCTCCCGAGTTGCCCGATTTTAACGGCTATCCCCATTTGCGGCATCATACGTGTGGCGCCGATTTGGTGCGCGAAGATGGAACGGTTTTCGCAAGCTCAAACCCAATTGTTATCAAACCGCTGATAGACTCGCGGATTGCGATCGTGATGGTGTGACACGCCAGGTTCTCTCGCCCATTCCTGTCTTTTTTGGGTACAGCGTTTCGATCAATCAATGCATGGAAGTGACACGTTATTTAAACGATCACATCGCCGGTCTTATTTCTGAGCATCCTCAGCGCTTTGAGGGTTTAGGAACAATACCGATGCAAGACGCAGAGGCTGCGTGTCATGAACTTGAACGCTGCATGAACATGGGTTTACGCGGTGTGGAAATTGGTAGCAACATCGATGGGCGAAATTTAAACCATCCAGATTTTTTCCCGATTTTTGAACATGCGGCCAAACTTGGTGCGGCCATTTTTGTTCATCCGTGGAACATGATGGGTCAAAATGAAATGCGCGATTACTGGCTGCCATGGCTTGTGGGGATGCCTTCTGAAAGCACACGGGCCATTTGCTCCATGATTTTTGGTGGCGTGTTTGAGCGATTGCCTAGCCTTCGCGTGTTGTTTGCCCATGGCGGTGGATCGTTTGCGTTTACCCATGGTCGTATCGCTCATGGGTTTGATGTACGCCCCGATTTGTGTGCGGTGGACAATGACAAATCACCCCGTGCGTATGTAGGTCGATTTTTTGTGGATTCGCTGGTGCATGATGAACGTGCCTTACGGTTTTTAATCGATACGTTGGGGATTGATACGGTATGCATGGGTTCGGATTATCCCTTTGTTTTGGGCGAACATCAGCCAGGGAAAATGGTTCGCGAAACATCGCTTTTAAACGACCATGAACGCGCAGCGATTTTGGAACACAATGCACGGAGATGGTTGGGAAATTAATTTGAAATTTTCGTACATAATGTAGGGGCAGACCCCCGTGTCTGCCCTCGTGCGAACCAGGGCGGACACAGGGGTCCGCCCTACAGTATGATGAGGACCGCTATGAACAAACCCCAAAGCGCCAAAGAACTCGAAGCCAAACACTACGATGCATGCCGTCGTGATTTTTTTCATATGCCGGCAGGGATCTACTTGTGTGGGAATTCGCTGGGCCTATGTCCTAAACAGGCCCAGGAGAACGTTAACGAAGAATTTACGGCATGGCGCGAACTCGCCGTGCACGCCCATACCGAAGCCAAGCATCCTTGGGTGAGTTATCATGAGTTGCTCACCGATGGCCTTTCGCGGTTGGTGGGCGGATTTCACGATGAGGTGGTGGCCATGAATGGACTCACCATCAACTTGCATTTGATGCTCGTGAGTTTTTATCGGCCCAAAGGAAAACGGCGTAAAATTTTAGTGGAACACGGATTGTTTCCATCCGATCGTTACGCCATCGAGTCGCATATCAGGTGGCATGGGATGATCCCTGAAGAAGTGCTTGTCTTTTTTGAACCACGCCATCACGAAAGAATATTGCGTGATGAAGACATGCAAAAAACCATCGCGGAACATGGCGATTCCTTGGCGCTGGTGCTTTTGGGGCAACCCAATTACCTGACAGGCCAGGCCTACGATGTCGAAGCCCTTGCTAGATCAACACACGATGTGGGCGCATTGCTTGGGCTCGATCTTGCCCATGGTATCGGCAATCTCCCGCTTAAACTCAATGCATGGCAAATCGATTTCGCCGTATGGTGCAGCTACAAGTATTTGAACGCAGGGCCAGGCGCACTTGCGGGGGCGTTTGTGCATCGCAACCACCACGGTGTTGCGTTGCCTCGTTTGGAAGGCTGGTGGGGCCATCACAAACCTTCGCGTTTTGATATGCCCGATCGTTTTGTTCCCATCGGTGGCGCAGAAACATGGCAGCTTTCCAATCCTCCGATTTTTCAAGCCGCAAGTTTGCGTGCGTCGCTCTCCGTTTTTGACAGTGTTGAACAAGATGCCCGTGTGGCGCGCAGCCGTGCACTCACCGATTATTTGGAAGCGCGTTTGCATGGCGTAGGTCTTGGCGTGATCACACCCAAATCGCGCGGTGCCCAACTCTCGGTGCGTGTGGGCGATCATGCAGAAGCCATTGCCAATGCTTTGGCAAAACGTGGTGTGATCGTGGATGTTCGTCCACCCGATCTGATCCGCATGAGCCCCGTTGCCCTTTACAATACATTTGCCGAAATCGATCAGGCGGCCGAGGTGATGCGCGATGTCCTCGCAAGATAAGTCCAAAGTTTGGCACGTATTGGGTGGGGGTCTTGTGGGCTCGCTGGCTGCGGCGGTTCTTGCACAGCGTGGTCATGCGGTAGAATTGTGGGAACGCCGATCCGATCCGCGCTTGGGTTTGGTCGAACGCGGCCGTTCTATCAATTTGGCGATTTCAGAGCGTGGGTTTAAGGCGCTTGAATTGATCGGCATGCGAAGCACCGTGATGGAGGCGGGGATCCCCATGCGGGGGCGGATGATCCACGGGCTTGATGGAACCACGCGATTTTCATCCTATGACCCCCAAGGAGAACGTGCGATTTATTCCATCGAGCGGCATCGGCTCAATTGCATGCTTCTGGATGCCGCATCGGCGTTGCCCAACGTGACCATGCATTTTGATCGTAGGCTTACCGATCTCGATTTGCATGGTCGTTGTTTGCGCGATCAAAACGATCATGTGTGGCCTATGCGTGGGCCTGTGCTTGCCACCGATGGTGCAGGATCGCTTGTTCGAACGGCTATAGGGCATGCGCGTGGAACCGCGACAAACATTGCGCCATTAAGTCATAGTTACAAAGAACTGACGCTTTTAGCCGATTGTGGCCTTGAACGCCATGCGCTGCATATTTGGCCTCGCAAGGCTTTGATGCTGATTGCATTGCCCAACGGGGATGGGACGTTCACGTGTACGCTATTTTTGGCCAATGAAGGGCTGAACAGTTTTTCGGATCTGGCAGAATCTGGTCGTATGGCGCAGTTTTTTGCATCACAATTTCCGGATTTCCCGCTTGATTTTCAAGAAGCTGAAAAACAACTGACTGCCAATCCACTGGGACATCTCGCCACGGTGCGATGTCCATCATGGTCCTTTGAGGATGTGCTTATTCTTGGTGATGCGGCCCATGCGATTGTTCCGTTTTTTGGACAAGGTATGAATGCGGGGTTTGAAGATGTAAGGTTGTTGGCGGAGATGCTCAAAGAACCCCCCCACCGGCCCCCACCCGGCACTTCGTGCCGAC
>SYDY01000020.1 GCA_005801425.1 Bdellovibrionales bacterium
ACCGATGTCAACAACAATGGCATGCAATGCCAAGACATCAATGAATGTGATGCAGCAACAAGCCCATGTGATGCGCACACCACATGCACAAATAACGGAGGATCATTTACGTGCAGCCCATGCCCTTCGGGCTACACCGACGTCAACAACAATGGCATGCAATGCCAAGACATCAATGAATGTGATGCAACAACAAGTCCGTGCGATTCGCATACAACATGCACAAACAATACAGGATCTTTCACATGCAGTGCATGTCCTTCGGGTTACACTGACGTCAACAACAACGGAACATTGTGCCAAGACATCAATGAATGCACGGCAACAACAAGTCCGTGTGATTCACTCACCATATGCACAAACAATACCGGTTCTTTTACATGCAGTGCGTGTCCTTCGGGCTACACCGATGTAAATAACAATGGCACACTTTGCGAAGATATCGACGAATGTCTGGATATACCTTGCGAGGCCAATCAAAAATGTACAAACACCTCGGGAAGCCACACATGCACCAACTGCCCGACCGGCTACACAGCCAACAGCGGGGCCACAGCATGCCAGGATATCAACGAATGTACGAATGTCCCTGTCCCATGCCCCTCAACCCAAATATGCACAAACACTGCAGGGGGCCACACTTGCACCAACTGCCCGAGCGGATTTACACCCAACAGTGGTGCTACTGCATGTGTTTGCCCGAGCGGATACACACCCAACAGTAACGCCACGGCTTGCCAAGATATAGATGAATGCACGGCAACACCAAGCGTATGCACAGGACAAACATGCACAAACACATCAGGATCATACCGCTGCTGCGATGCTGCGTGCGGAACAGCGGGCGGTAAATGCACATCCAGCGGCAAATGCGCCGTTATGTCTGGCGGTGGAACTGGCAGTAGTAATGATAACTGGTGTACACGCACATGCAGTGCCCGTTCCCTTAGCTGCAGCAGAGGCGGCAGTGTAGGGCTCGACTGCCTAACACATACGGACATTGGAAGTTGCAACCAGGAAAACTACCACATTTTCCGCACCTTCAATAGCACAAATTCATGTATCACTTCTTGGCTCGGGAACGGGACCGATGTCGCCAGCGCTGCCTGCACCGGTACGAACTTTAATTCAGCTAACAGCTGGTGCTGCATCTGCACTCTCCCTTAGCAGACCTCTTGCACTTCCACCCCAAAACGCGGAATAAAGCCTCACGTATATGAGTTATAACGACCCAAGGAGGTCTCCCGTGTCGGTAGAACATGATCGTGCCGCAGAACAATGCGGCGAAGCACTTGATCGCATCAAAAAAGCGGTGGCCGAGGTCATTGTCGGTCAAGAGGTCATGATCGATCGCCTCATTCTCGCACTGGTCGCCGATGGGCACATCCTTTTAGAAGGCGTACCAGGTCTCGCCAAAACTACAGCGGTTCAGGCCATTGCCAATGCCGTCGATACAGGTTTTTCGCGTATTCAGTTTACGCCCGATTTACTCCCTGCCGACTTGCTTGGGACCCAAATTTACGTTCCCCAAGAAGGACGCTTTACGACCAAAAAAGGCCCTATCTTCAGCAATCTCATCTTGGCCGATGAAATCAATCGCGCACCCGCCAAAGTGCAAAGCGCATTGCTCGAAGCCATGCAGGAACGCCAAGTCACCTTAGGGCCCGACACATTTCCATTGCCTAAGCCCTTCCTGGTCTTGGCCACCCAAAACCCCATCGATCAAGAAGGCACCTATCCACTTCCAGAAGCCCAAGTGGACAGGTTTATGATGAAAATAAAAATTGGCTACCCTACCCGCGATGAAGAACGATCTATCTTAGGACGCATTCAATACGGACAACCGAAAGTCACCGTTCCAGTCATCCACCCCGACGAAATTACGTCAGCACAAGAACTCGCAAAACTTATTTATGTCGACCCCCGCGTCGAAGGCTACATCGTTGATCTCGTCATGGCGACCCGTGATCCACAAGCGGCGGGACTTGCCAAACTCAAGCCATTGATACAATTCGGCGCCTCACCCCGTGCCACCATTTCCTTGGCCCGTGCCACACGCGTACACGCACTCATGCAAGGCCGCGCCTTCGTAACGCCCCAAGATGTCAAAGACCTCGCGCCCGATATTATTCGCCACCGTATCATCATTTCCTACGATGCCGAAGCCCAAGGAATCAACAGCGACGATATCATCCGCGACATCCTCGCCCATATCGATGTGCCATAGCCATGACTGACAAAAAACAAGATACGTTGTCCCCCGAACTGTTGGGACAACTCAACATGATCCAAATTCGTGCGAGGCGCCTTGCGCGCAGCTCCGCCTCCGGCGAATACCGCAGTGCATTCAAGGGCAGCGGGATGGAATTCGATGAAGTTCGCGCATACCAACCCGGTGACGATGTCCGCTTCATCGACTGGAAAGTCACCGCACGCATGAACGAGCCGTTCATCAAACAACATCGCGAAGAACGGCAAATGACCGTCATCCTTGTGGTTGATGTCAGTGGTTCTCTTGATTATGCGGGCCATGGTCAATCAAAACGGAAAATGGCCGCTGAGATTGCGGCATCCATTGCCTATCTCGCCATAGGAACAGGCGATCGTGTTGGACTTTTGTTGGTTTCTCGGGAGGTCGAATCTTATATCCCCCCAAGCCGTGGTCGTGGACACATCTGGCGACTGATCCGCACAATCCTGTGTCATCCTCCACAGCACAAAGAAACACATTTGAAATCCGCCGTCGATTTCCTTGGACGCGTACAACGCCGACGCGCAAGCATCTTTGTCATTTCAGATTTACCGAACTCACAACGTGAAGCCATCACCCGATTTCCAAAACAACATGATGTTACCGTGCTTCGCGTGTTTGATCGCCATGAAGAAAGCATGCCCGATGTGGGCCTCATTCGATTGCACGATCTCGAAAGCGGCCATGCTGTATTGCTCGATACAAGCACCGCAAAAATCGTAAATCATCATCCCCGCGAAGGCGGGGACCCATTCATCGATCAAATCGACGTCCCCACCGACGGAACCGTTCTCACACCTCTGCTTAAACTCTTCGCACAACACCAACATCGCCATGTAAGGGGGAACTATGGATCCCGATGAACAGGATCTGCGCGATATCAAGCCTCCTGAAGATCTCCCGTTCTATTGGCCCGATCTTCTGCCCTATGCAATCATCGCACTTGTTGCGCTCGGTTTGTTTGCGCTCGCTTGGTGGTGGACCAAACGCAAAAAAGGTCTGGAACTTCCTCCCATTCCAGCATTACCGCCTGATCAATCGGCGCTTAATGCACTTCGCATCCATGTCAAAAGATACGAACAAGGCGAAATCAACAGACGCAAGTATGGATTTTCGGCATCCGAAACCCTACGCATTTTCATAGAAGCACGTTATGGTGTCAACGCGACCGATCTGACCACACTCGAAATTAAAAAATCATTGCAAAAAACAAATATGCCTAATGCAGAAATTAACGATTTAATCGCCCTACTCACCCGCGCCGATGCGGTAAAATTTAGTGATATCGATGTTGCCGAAGATGTCGCCTCATTTCATCGTATCGCCTGCGATTTTATCGTTCGCCATCGCCCTGTAACACCAACAATCCCCGAGGAAGCGCATCATGGATAAATGGCATTTTGCCCATCCGTGGCTTGCGATCCCTCTCGCATTGCTCCTTGCCTATTGGGCCTACAAAATTCTTCGTCCTTCTCAACAAGCGAGCATCGGTTTTCCCCATGCCGATGCGATCAGCAACACAAAGAAAACACGCCGCGCACATTTTGCGAAACATATGCCGTGGATCCCATGGTTGGCAGGCCTTCTTCTTTCTATCGCCATGCTCAGGCCCCAAACCCCCGGCGACATCGTCCGTCTCAAAGATGACGGCATCGACATCATTCTAACCATTGATGCATCCCAAAGCATGGAAGCACTCGATCTCGACACTTATCGTCCCATTCATAGCCGTCGCAATCGTCTTGCGGTGGTTGTCGATGTCGTCAAAGAATTTATTGATGGACGCAAAAACGACCAAATAGGACTTGTCGTCTTCGGAAGCCACGCATTCACCCAATGCCCGCTCACGCTTGATCACGACGTACTTCAACAATTTGTTCGCAACCTCCACACGGGCATGGCTGGAAAAAGTACATCCATTGGTGTTGCGCTCGCCACCTCGCTCAAACGCCTTGAAGCCTCCAAAGCCAAAAGCAAAATTATCGTTTTACTCACCGACGGCCGCAGCAACAGCGGTGATATTTCCCCGCAAGACGCCGCCAATCTCGCCCAAAGCCTCGGGATCAAGGTATACACCATCGGCGCAGGATCCCATGGCAAAGCGCCCTATCTCGTCGATTCTTACTTTGGCCAAACAGTGCAATATGAAGACGTCGACATCGATGAAGAAACACTTCAATCGATTGCCCAAAAAACGGGTGGCCTGTATTTTCGAGCCGAAACAATTAACAGCCTTAAAAGCATTTATCAGCAGATTGACACCATGGAACGCAGCGAAATCGACAGTTTAAGCTATCGCGAAATGCATGAGCATTTTGCCCCATGGGTGATCGCGGCACTCACGCTTCTACTCTTGTATACCCTGGCTTCACATACGTGGCTAAGGACGTTGCCATGATGTTTGGGCATTCTCAATATCTTATTCTACTCGCAATCATCCCTGCGCTTGCCATTTTTTGGATATGGGCAAGGAGGAAAAGTCGCGCAGATCTCCATCGTATTCTTGCGGCCGAATCCATTGATCTCCTTGTAAAGCGTGGTCTCTTTCGACGACGCTTATTAAAATTCTCTTTTTTTCTCACCGCAATGTTATTCGCGATCATCGCCCTCGCCGATCCTCTATGGGGCTCTCGCATGGAAGAGATCAAACGCAAAGGCGTCGATGTCGTCATTGCAGTCGATGTGTCGGATAGCATGATGGCATCGGACACAGGCGACAACGTCACGCGTCTCAAGCGTGCGACCTATGAATTTCAAGATCTTCTCGCAGCCCTTGATGGCGACCGTGTTGGCCTCGTCGCTTTTGCAGGCACTGCATTTTTACAATGCCCTCTCACCGCCGATCACAGTGCAGTCCGTATGTTTCTCGACGAATTATCCCCATCACTTATTCCCGTGCCAGGAACCGATCTCGGTGCCGCCATCGACACCGCCGTTCGTGCGTTTGACGCAAACAGCAGCGGAACACGCGCCATCATCCTCATCACAGACGGCGAAGATCACGGCGGTGAAGGACTTGCCGCCGCAAAACGAGCCTCAGAACTACACATCCCCATTTACATCATCGGCATGGGTGAGGAGAGTGGCGCACCGGTGCCAGAAGCCAACGGTGGTTTTATTCGCGACAATAATGGCATCGTTTTGAGTAAACTTGATGAAGAAGGTCTTAAACGCATCGCAAACGAGAGCCACGGTGCATTTGTACGTTCCGACACAGGCGATCGCGATCTCAAAACCATCGTCAACAATGGCCTACGAAAAACACTAGCTATGCGCGAATTTGAATCAGAAAAGCACAAACGCCATGAACATCGGTTTCAATGGCCCTTAGGAATTGCCATCATTTTCCTTGCAGCAAGCTTCCTGATCCCTGAAACACGGAGATCTCCATGAACGCACTGCTCGTCATGATCCTCTTCGCAGCCAGCGGCAACAGCGCCTACAAAAACGGTGAGTTCCAAAAAGCATTGGAAGTTTGGCAAAAACGCGCCAAAACAGACGAAAGCCCTGCTGTGCAATACAATCTTGGTGCCGCACATTACCGATTGGGTCAATTCGATGAAGCACGCAAAGCCTTTGAACGCGCCGCATCCGCGAAAGACAAAAAATTACAAGAAAAGTCACGTTACAACGCCGGCAATGCCGCATTCAAAGCCAACGATCTCGAGGGTGCCATCCAAAACTATGAAGATGTATTGAAAAGCGAAAAAGACGCCGACGCAGAACACAATCTTTCATTGGCCCGTAAGCTTCTTCAGCAACAAAAAGAACAGAAAGAAAACGAGAGAAAAGAACAAGAAGAAGAAAAAGAAAAGAAGAAACAAGACCAACAGAAAAATCAACAACAAGATCAACAGCCGAAAGAACAAGAAGAAAAAAAGCAACAGCAGGGTAAAAACGACAAACAAGACAAACCCATGCCCAACAAAGCAGAACAAAAAGAAGCACCACAAGATATCCCTGGTGCCCCTTTTACACGCGAACAAGCCAAACGCTTGCTTGAAAACTTACGAGAAACCAGGCCCAAAGCCGAGCGTCAAACGGGGGCCCAAGGCCCCGGAGGCAAAAACTGGTG
This sequence comes from Bdellovibrionales bacterium, assembly GCA_005801425.1. Lineage (GTDB taxonomy): Bacteria > Myxococcota > XYA12-FULL-58-9 > XYA12-FULL-58-9 > SYDY01 > SYDY01. Next base: position 6,327 of record SYDY01000020.1, read on the forward strand.
AGATCCTCTTTTAAAAAATATTTTTCTTGTAGGGGCGGTTCGCGAACCGCCCTTTTTGCAACACTCCTACTTCTCACATGCATCCCTACGTCATTGTACGCAGCCAGCATCATCGCGCATGTCGATAACAACGACGTCGTTGTAGGCCAATCCATTGTGATGGAAGTGATCGTCGAAGGGAGCCGTTCAGCCGAACCCGAGCTACCACCTCTCCCCGATTTCGATGTTTCACCCCGTGGAAAATCCTCACAATTCAGCATTGTCAATGGCAAGACCAGTAGCCGTGTAACCTATACGTTTGTACTTGCGCCTAAAATGGCCGGCCAATTTGCCATCGGAGCCATTGCAGCCACAATCGATAAGCAAAAGATATTGAGTACCCCATTTGTGATCAAGGTTCGCGAACCAAGCGCCAGTCTTTCAGAAAAAAGCGACAACAACGATTCACCCATTTTCGTGGAAGCATCGTTGAGTGCGAACACTGCCTATATTGGACAGCAGATCATTTATACATTCACGTTCCATCGCCGAATCGATATCACAGGGGCTGAATTGCGCGAACCCACCCTGCAAGGGATCCGCATTGAGCAACTTCAATCACCACCCGATGAAGTACGTACGGTCAACGGCCAAAGAGAAATTGTCAGCGTCGTTCGTCGCGTATTTTTTCCAGAAACACCTGGCATCATCACAATCCCCGGCGCAGCGCTCACCGTCAGTGTTCCCGAAAATCGCCAACAAAACGGTTTTGGCGATCCGTTCGGGGGTGTTTTCGGACACACAGCATCTCGTCAACATGTCCTCGCTGCAAAGCCCTTGCAACTCACGGTCAAATCCTTGCCCACACCACCGCAAGAATTCACTGGACTTATCGGTGATTTTTCCATCACAAGTGCCGTCACCCCCACAGATCTCGCTGTAGGCGGATCGGCAACATTTACTGTCACCGTTCAAGGCGAAGGAAACGTCAAAAACATCACGCAACCCAACATAACATTTCCAAACGGCATTAAATATTATCCCGATACCCCTGAAGAACATTTCAGCACCACACCTACCGGCATGAGCGGCAATCGCGTCTATCGTTTTGCACTCGTCGCATCTGCCCCCGGTCAGTTCACCATCCCTGCGCCTTCAGTCACATTCTTCGAGCCCAAAGAAGAACAGTACAAAACAGTCTCTAGTAATGAACACACACTCAACATCACGGGCGTCGCACCTCCTACACTTGAAGAACCGAAAGAAGCACAAGCCCCATCAAGTGGTCCTAAAAAATCATTTCCATGGCAGACCCTCGGCTATGTCGTCGCAGCCATTGCAAGCGCATTCATTTCAGTCTGGCTGGCCCATGTCCTCAAAAATTCTCTCAAACACCGTGCGCAAAAACTTCCCGCAATACGTAAACGTGCGCTTTCAGATGCCGATCAATCACTCAAAAATGCATCCATCACCGATGCACATCGTATTCAAAGTATTCTCAACGATTTCTTTTCACAATTCCTAGAACTCCCCATCGGAGACGCATCAAACCTGCGTCTCGTACGAGAAAAACTTGCAGCCTTGGGGATCCACGAAGATGATTTGAAAAAGATTGATCACTGCAGAACAAAAATTGACACCGCAATCTACGGCGGCGGTCAACTTCAAGCAAACGATATCATTGAAATACGCAAAATGCTTCAGAACGTAGGGGCGCTGCTTGCTGCGCCCTTCTAAAACCCAATACACTTAGAAATGATCTCTTTCATAATTTCACTGGTCCCACCCCCGATGGTCAACAAACGCAGATCTCGAAATGCACGCGACACATCGTATTCATCCATGTAACCTGCGCCACCGTGTGCTTGCATACAATCGTAAGCCACTTTTTGTGCAAGATCACACGCCACAAGTTTTGCCATGGAAATTTCTTGCAGTGCATTTTCGCGACGATTGTGTTTGTCCACGGCCATGTATGTTAATTGACGTGCCGCTTCTATCTGGCTCAGCAATTCTACAAATTTATGCCGCCACACTTGAAAACCGATCACCGGTCGACCAAACGCTTTGCGTTCCTTGCAAAAAGCCACCGTATCATCCCACAGAAGCTGACTTCCTGAGACAGCGCAAAGTGCGGCCACCAGGCGCTCGCCCTGAAAATTGGTCATGATATGATAAAAACCCTGATTTTCTTCACCCAATCGATAGTGCACAGGAATACGGCAATTATCGAAAAACAAAAGTCCCGTATCACTCGAACAATTTCCAAGTTTCTTCAGCGATTTACCCACCGAGAAACCCTTGGTATCTGTAGGAAATAAAACAAGTGAAATACCACCATAGCCTTCTTCACCCGTCCTAACAGCCAGCGTAATAAAATCAGCTCGCGTACCATTGGTGATATATGTTTTGGATCCATTGATCACATAGTCATCGCCTACGCGACGCGCTGTGGTTTTCAAATTGGCCACATCACTGCCCACATCGGGTTCGGTCACGCCCAAAGCCGCAATACGTGTGCCAGATATCGCAGGCATTAAAAATTCGCGTTTTTGCGCATCCGTTCCAATTTCATGGATGATCGGCGTGGCCATCTCACCTTGTACAAGCATCGCCATGGCCATGCCTGCGTTGCGACAATGAGCAAGCTCTTCTACATAGGCGGCGGTGTACCAGTAATCGAGTCCCGACCCACCCAATGTTTCAGGATAGTGGATCCCAAAAAATCCCATGTCGGCAAATCGTTTGAACAATTCACGAGGAAAAATCCCCGCCTCGTCCCACTCACGGGAATACGGCGCCAACTCTTTCACACAAAAATCACGAACGGTTTTTCGGAACATCTCATGATCAGAAGTAAACGGCGCAAGCGTCATCAATCTCTCCTAAAACGAAGCAGATTTTCAACCTACATCCAAGCCACCAACGACACCATAGAAATACACCTGACGTCACATAGGCGCATAAAAATTACGAAAATTTATTATCGTGGACAAAACAAAAGATTCTCGACTATATGGACATTATTCATGCCTCGCCCCATTCATCGACCCCAAACAACATGCCTCATCGGCCCCCCTGCGCTCGATCAGAATATAGCCAGCCCAACCATACTCGATAGCTATGAACTCGCCGCCATACGCGACCTGCAAGATTACGCCGAGAGCTACAGCAACTACCTTCGGCTGTTAGCCCTACTCGATCCGGATGGCCCTTTGCGTCGCGGCGATGAAAAACAGCGCAAAGCGCATTAAAAAATTAACATTCACCGACCTCCACCTTCTCCTCGTCCCATGATACGCCCCAAGCACACACATTCGAGGAGCAACCATGCCTCATCATATTACTTTAATTGCAGGCGACGGCATCGGCCCTGAAGTCGCTACAGCCACCCAAAAAGTCATCGATGCATTAGGCGTCCATGTGATCTGGGACGAACAAGATGCAGGCCTCGGCAGTCTCAAAAAACACGGCAGCGCACTCCCCGAATGCACACTTAATTCAATTAGAAAAAATACCGTAGCCCTCAAAGGCCCCACCACCACGCCCGTCGGTGAAGGACATATAAGTGCCAACGTTCAACTCCGACGCACCTTTGACCTCTATGCCTCGGTTCGCCCAGTCCGAAGTGTTCTTGGTGTTAAAACACGATTCGAAGATGTAGATCTCGTCATCTTTCGTGAAAACACCGAAGGCCTCTACGCAGGTCTTGAAAACGAAATCTCCAACGGTGTTATTCTCTCAATTAAGGTAGTTACCGAAAAAGCCACGCGTCGGATCGCCAAAGCTGCCTTTGAATATGCGGCTAAAAAAGGCCGAAAAAAAGTCACAGTGTCCCACAAAGCCAACATCATGAAGCTCGGTGATGGATTTTTTCTCAAAGTAGTGCGCGAAGTCGCCCAAAATTATCCGGCAATCAAACTGGAAGAAGTAATCATTGACGCCCTATGCATGAACCTCGTCAGCAATCCGAGCAAATACGATGTCCTCGTCATGGAAAATCTCTATGGCGATATCGTTTCAGATCTCTGTGCTGGCTTGGTCGGAGGACTTGGGCTTGTTCCAGGTGCTAACATCGGCGAAGAAGTGGCCATCTTTGAAGCTGTTCACGGTTCTGCAGCAGATCTTGCCGGCAAAGGCGTTGCCAATCCCACGGCACTTCTTAAAAGTGCATGCATGATGTTGGAACATCTCGGAGAATTGTCCGCCGGTGAACGGCTAGAAACCGCAATCAATCAAGTACTTGCGACAGGAAAAATAAGAACCTGCGATCTCGGTGGAACTGCATCCACAAACGAGTATGCCGACGCGATTATTGCAGCACTCAGTCGCTAAGATAAGTCAGACCCGACAATCCGTCCTCAAAACGACGTCGCAACAAAGCAGATTCTTCGACCTGAAGCTCCCCTGAACGCACCGCATGTTCCGTCGCATTACGCAAACGTCCAAGCAATTCCTGGCGATCATACTGTACGTAGCTCAGCACTTCCGTCACCGAATCACCTTCCACGAGTGCATCGATACGAAATCCTGCTTCTGGGTCCAAGCTCAAATGCACCGCAGTCGTATCGCCAAAAAGGTTGTGCAAATCGCCCAAAATTTCTTGATAAGCCCCAACCAAAAACATGCCGATATAATAGGGGCGACCATCAAACGTGTGCAGCTCAAGAATTTCTTTTACATCACGTAAATCGATAAACTGATCGACTTTACCATCACTATCACACGTAAGATCGGCCAACGTTGCACGACGTGTGGGGCGTTCTTTGTGACGATGAATTGGCATCGTTGGGAACAACTGCTTCACAGCCCAGTGATCAGGCACCGATTGAAATACCGAGAAGTTACAATAATACGTGTCACTCAAGCCCTTCGGAATACCCTGCAAGTCTTCAGGCACATATTCAAGTTCATCAATAATCTTTAGCAATTTATCACAAAACGACCAGAAAATATTTTCTGCCCGCGCGCGACCCTTCAGATCTAAAAAGCCTAAAATGAAGAGACTGTTGGCCTCTTCCTTCAGTGCAAGCGCATCGTGATAAAATTCCGCAAAGTTTTTGCGCGAAAGCCCTTCCCAAACTTCGTGAAGATTGCGCACCACTTCCGGCTCATCAGCCTGCACAGGCTCAGGACGCCGTCTGGGCACCACTTCATTCACGCCAAGCACGTTAAAGACCAAAACAGAGTGATGGGCCACTATAGCGCGCCCCGACTCTGTCACAATATCAGGATGCGGCAATTGAGCCTGGTCGCACGCAGCCTGAATTGAGGCTACAACATCGTTGGCATATTCCTGCATGGAATAATTGACCGACGAATGAAAGTTGGTTTGCGATCCGTCATAATCCACCCCAAGGCCACCACCCGCATCAAAAAGCTTGATCGGCGCCCCAAGACGACACAACTCTACAAACATGCGTGCACCTTCGCGCAACGCATTTTTAATGGACTGAATCGATGTGATCTGGCTACCAATGTGGAAATGCACCATTTCCAAACAATCCAACATACCGACCTGGCTTAAGCGCTCACACACTTCTACCACTTCCGACGCAGTCAAGCCGAACTTACTGCGATCACCGGTCGATTCGACCCATTTGCCTGCACCCTTGGTCGACAAGCGCGATCGCACCCCGATACGCGGACGCATATTATGTTGCCGCGCAACGTCAATGATCAATTCAACTTCATCAAAACGATCGATGACAATGACCGTGTCGCGCCCTATTTTTCGTGCGAGCAACGCCGTTTCAATGTAATCCCGGTCTTTGTAACCATTACAGATAATCAATCCGTCGCGACTATCCAGCAACGCAATTGCAATAAGAAGTTCTGGTTTGCTCCCAGCCTCAAGCCCCACACCCCGATCACGCCCATAGGCAACAATTTCTTCAACGACATGGCGCTGCTGATTGACCTTGATCGGGAACACACCGCGGTATCTGCCCTGATAGCCATATTCTTTGATCGTATCTCGAAAGCTATCTGTGAGCGTAAGAATACGGTGCTTCAAAATATCAGAAAATCGGAGTAAAAGTGGGAGACTGTACCCGCGTTTGCGTAAGTTCTCGACCAGGTCGTGAAGATCAATCGATGCCGAGGGCGTCGCATCCGGTGTCACCGAAACATTACCATGCTCGTTAATACCAAAGTACCCGGTGCCCCATGCGTCAACCTGATAAAGCTCCGCGCTGTCTTTCACCGTCCAGGCGCGGATCTCTTTTTCGTTTCGTTTCATGAACGTCTCCCGCCAACACGCCCGACCCCCCACGGACCGGAGGGGACCCCATAACACTTTGCGTTCCCCAACGAAAAGAAGAATCGTGCCCCGAAACTAAGCATACCTCGGTATGAATAAAAATTCATCCCCGAAGTAACGTCCACATACGTGCCCCTACGCGTAGCAATCGTTCTTTCAGTCCCCGCTCCGGTTCATAGGCGACCTGTAACACGCGACGTCCCTCCTGAATCGCCCTTTGGATGTAGGCATCACTGGTCTCCAAGCGGTCTACCAATCCCAACGCGAGGGCCTGTGAGCCATGCCAAAAGGCGCCCGTGCCTACCACAGCCATCTCAAGCGATGGTCGCTGATGCAGCACAAAGTCTTTAAATAGCTGGTGTACTTCTTCGACTTCCTCGCGTGCCTTTGTTCGGCCTTTGGCCGAATTCTCCGCAAGGACGCTCAGAGTGCGCTTGTACTCACCGGCTGTTACCTGTTCAACATCAACCCCATGCTTGTTTAAAAGCCGATACACGTTAGGCACCTCCATCACTGCACCTATGGAGCCTACAACTGCAAAGGGTGCGGCAATAATGGTATCGGCTGTACACGCCATCATGTACCCCCCACTTGCAGCCACTTTGTCCACCGCAACGACCAGCCTAAGTTTTACGTCCTTCAGGCGCAGCAATTGTGATGCAGCAAGTCCATAGGCATGTACCGATCCGCCGGGGCTTTCCACACAAAGCAGAACCTCGTCTCTTTCATGGGCCACAGGAATAATTGCCGAAATAACTTCTCTTAACCCATCAAGTTCCGATGCACGCACATCCCCGTCGAAACTCACGACATACGTCCTCGGTTTATCGTCAGCCAGAGCCTCTTCACGCTTCAATCGTAATTTTTCTGTTTTAAGATACTGTTTATATTGTTTGGGGCTGTAACTTGCCTCGCGCAATGCATCAGACAGATCGCGATAACGCTCATTGAGATCCATAAGCCGGATCTGGCCTTCTCGCGCAAAAGCACGAGCCCGCGCGATTGCTCCAATCAGGCTCAGACCACAAAATATTATGGAGATAAAAACAGTCAATGTTTTTGCGAGGAAAAGCCCGTATTCACTAAGCCACTGCATTCGCAGCGGATAACACACATGTTATTAGAACAAGAGAAGAAAAGACAAAGAGAAGAAAAGTATTAACCTGCTAAAGCGGAGGATGCTTCGGCGCGCTCCACCAGCTCAATCACCGACAGCTCGCTGCGATCACCACGCCGTTCACCCAACTTCATAATGCGAACGTAACCACCATCACGCTGTGTGAATCGTGGCGCAATTTCGGCGAAAAGCTTTTGAACAATCGCTGGATCAAAAAGCAAAGTAGCAGCTTTCCGTCGCGAGCTCAAATCGCCCTTTTTTCCCAACGTAACCAGTTTCTCTGCGTACGAACGCAAAGCCTTGGCTTTGGCACTTGTTGTTTGAATTGACTCATGCCGGAACAAGGCATCCGCCAAATTTCGCAACAATGCACGTCGATGAGCTGACGTTCTCCCTAATTTTCTATAACCATGCTGATGCCGCATTGCATCCACCTCTTCTTTTAACTATCGCGAAAACAATAAAAGACTAACGACGAAGCTCCTTGGGAGGCCATGAATCCAACTTCATTCCCAAGCTCAAGCCCATCTCCGACAACAATTCCTTGATCTCTTTCAAGGATTTTCGACCGAAATTCTTTGTTTTTAACATCTCAGGTTCAGTCTTCTGCACCAAATCACCGATGTATTTGATGTTAGCCGCCTGCAAGCAATTTTCAGCACGCACGCTCAAATCAAGCTCATCAACAGAGCGCAAAAGGTTCTCGTTGACATCAACCTCGCGCCGAACATCCTCACCTAGATCGAATTCATCCTCTTCTTCAAAGCTAATAAAGACAGAAAGCTGTTCTTTGAGGATCTTCGCAGCAAGCGCAATTGCATCATCTGGTGCAATTGAGCCATCGGTCCACATTTCGAGGGTCAACTTATCGTAATCGGTCACCTGACCAACACGCGCGTTGGTTACGTTGAAACTAACTTTACGCACAGGCGAAAAGAGTGAATCCACTGGGATCCAACCCACTGCCATATTACTTGCGCGATTTTTCTCTGCCGGTACATAACCACGTCCGCGTCGCACCATGACTTCCATTGCAAGGCGACCGCCAGGAGCAATAGTGCAGATGATATGATCGCCGTTCAGAATTTCAACAGCATCATCACCCACAAGATCACGAGCACGCACAACCAGCTCTTGCTTCTCAGGAGCACGCACATCTATTTTGAGAATGCGTGGTTCCGCTGCACGTGTTCGAACCAGCACCTCCTTAAGACTCAAAATGATGTCAGTAACATCCTCTCGAACATCTGGAATAGATGTAAATTGATGGAGCGCACCATCAATTCGCACTGCACATATCGCTGCCCCCTGCAAAGAGCTCAGCAAAATACGGCGTAACGCGTTACCAATGGTAATACCAAAGCCGCGTTCCAAAGGCTCCGCAAAAAACTTTCCGTACTGTCCTGTCAAAGACTCACGATCCACCAATAAATATTTTGGTCGAATCAAGTCACGCCAGTTAAGATTCATTTGAAACGCTCCAAAGAAACCTGCACACGATTTAGAAACGGCGTTCCCGCGACCGCCGACCCGAACTCAACTATTCGGTCAAATTCACTCACAAAAAAGCTAAAACATCAAACTCGTCGCTTCTTCGGTGGTCTGCAACCATTATGTGGAATCGGTGTGATATCACGAATAAAAGTCACACGAAAACCAACATTTTGCAAAGCTCTAACAGCAGCTTCACGACCCGCCCCAGGGCCACTCACCATAACACCCACATTTTTAACACCATGCTCAGCTGCTTTTTCTGCAGCATCTTGAGCTGCGACTTGCGCAGCAAATGGTGTCGATTTTCGCGAGCCTCTGAAGCCCTTCGAACCCGAACTACTCCAGCTCAAGACATTTCCATGAGCATCGGTAATGGTTACCAAGGTATTATTGAAAGAAGCCTGAATGTATGCAAGCCCATTAGGTATGTTCTTTCGTACCTTTTTGGGTTTGTTTCTCACTTTGGATTGTGTCGCCATTTTTTATCTCCGCGTCCCGCTGGCTCGCTTTTTACCTTTGCGTGTTCTTGCATTCGTATGAGTCCTCTGCCCACGAACTGGCAGGCCTCGTCGATGCCGTAATCCACGGTAACATCCAAGATCCGAGAGACGCTTGATATTCAACGAAATCTCGCGGCGCAGATCGCCTTCTACTTTAATACCTTTATCGATGATTTCACGCAATTTCGCGATATCGCCTTCAGTAAGAGAATCCGTCCGCAGGGAGTAGTCAATCCCAGCCAGATCAAGGATCTTCCGTGATAAAGACGGACCTATGCCGTAGACATAAGTCAAACCAACCACAATTCGCTTTTTACGCGGCAAATCGACACCACTAATACGAGCCATAATTACCTCACGTCCCTTGTCGTTGCTTGTGACGAGGATTTTCACAAATCACACGCACGCGACCCCGACGCTTGATTACTTTACACTTATTGCAGATTTTCTTCACTGACGAGCGAACTTTCATCGTCGATACCCCTGCTTGTATAGTACTCTTTCAGCTACGTTGATTCGCGCAAGATACCCGAGGAGCGGCTACCTAGCACAGCGAAACAGTCATGACAACGCAAGAAAGACATACCTAACTGGCCAATAAAAGGTCATTAAGCTGCCGTCTAATCATGTCGATCTTGCCGATACCTAACACACGCCTAAAAGCTGAACGTTTTGAATAAAAATCAACCAAAGGCGCGGTCTTCTCCGCATACTCCCTAAGACGACTTTGAACAACCTCCAAACGGTCATCTTCACGAATTGATAATACCCCACCACAACGGTCGCATAGACCTTCATTTGCGGGTGGGGCAAAAACAGAATGATAGACACTACCATCCGTTGGGCACCAGCGACGACCTGCTGCACGTTCAGTAAGATCTTGGTCTGAAACCTCAAGGTAAACGATCAAATCCAATCCCCATCCCCTCTGGAAAAGGAAATCATCAAGTCCTTCCGCTTGTTTTAACGTCCTTGGAAAGCCATCCAAAACAAATCCCGAGCAACAATCAGGCTCAGATAAACGCTCACGCACCAAGGCAATAACCAAATCATCCGGCACCAAACGACCACTTTGCGTATAGGACTGAAACTCACGTCCGAGCGCTGTTCCTTCCGCAATCGACCGACGAATAATATCACCCGTGGCAACAGATGGAACGCCAGCGGTTTTCGCCAGATCAGCGGACTGTGTCCCCTTTCCCGAACCTGGTTTTCCAAGCATTACTATTCGCATCATTGCCTCTTTAAGCATGTGCCCGAATCCGTCGACCGATCTGCCCGGTAAAACCCTCATATTGCTGTGTGATTGCATGCGCTTCAATCTGCCGAACAGTGTCGAGCGCAACACTTACAACGATCAGAAGCCCCGTGCCACCAAATCGAAACGGTACATCAAATTTAGCAACAAGGATTGTCGGCAATACGCAAATCGCCGACAGGTAAAGTGCCCCACCAAATGTTATACGAGACAGAACATGATCAATATAATCCGCTGTGCTTTTCCCTGGTCTAATCCCCGGTATATAAGCGCCATTTCGCTTCAAATTATCCGCAATTTCTATAGGGTTGGATGTTATTGCGGTATAAAAATAACAAAAAAAGATGATCAAAATAACATAGATCGTATTGTATGACCAAGCGTCGAATGTAAGAAAATCCTGTAATTTCCCTAAAAATCCACCCGAAAAAAAGTTCCCAATTGTGGCAGGCAACATAAGAAATGTTCCTGCAAAAATAGGAGGGATTACACCCGCTGAATTGATTTTTAAGGGTAAGTGACTCGAACCACCACCAATAATTTGCCGCCCTGCCATTCGCTTTGCATATTGAACAGGAATACGCCTTTGTGCTTGCTCAAAAAAGATGATAACACTTATCACCGCAAAAATAATTAGCACTATAAAAAGAATTGTCAGTGGCTGTAAAATTTCGCTTCGGACGTAATGAATTGTTTGAAAAATTCCTTGCGGTAACGCAGCTACAATTCCAGAAAAAATAAGCAACGAGATTCCATTTCCAATCCCACGCTCTGTTATTTGTTCACCAAGCCACATCACAAATGTCGTCCCCGCAGTTAAGGTGAGGATCGTACAAAAGAAAAAGACAGCACTAGGATCACTTACTACTTGGTAGCCAGAAACTCCCGAAACCAAGAAATTAGAAATTCCATACCCCTGGACCACAGCAAGAACTATTGTTCCGTAACGCGTATATTGATTGATACGCTTGCGTCCGGCCTCACCCTCTTGCTTAAGGCGCTTCAAATCAGGCACCATTTCATGCAATAGTTGAACAATAATTGAAGCCGAGATATAAGGCATAATGCCTAGTGCAAAGATACTCGCCTGCTCAAATGCACCACCGGAGAACATATTAAAAAAACCAAATAATGTTCCACCAAGTTTCGCGAATGCCTGTCCTAAGGCAACACGATCAACACCGGGTATAGATACGAATATACCTATACGATATACAGCTATCATTGAAGCCGTAAAAATAATTTTTTTGCGAAGCGCTGGTAACTGGCCAATACTCCAAAATGCGGTTCCCGTCACCTACCTACTCCATGTGGGAGAATCTTCGGAATGAGCCGTCTACTCCCCAAACCCCAATTGTTGTACTATAACAGAAAAAAGATCACGCCTCGCAGGCCTCAATAGGTAGAATCTCACACCCCACAGCAAGGAGCTTCAACTTTGCGCCCGCACTAACATGGTCGGCACGTACACGCAGTTTTACAGAAACGTTGCCGTCTCCCAAAATGCGAAGACCGTCATAACGACCTTTTGCCAAACCTCGGTCCGAAAGAGAGAGAAGATCAACAGTGTCGCCGTCAACAAATAATTCATCCAAACGGCTAACATTCAAGACAAACCAATGCTTCGCAAAAATATTCGTAAATCCGCGCTTTGGCATGCGTCGATACATAGGCAGTTGCCCACCCTCAAAGCCCAAACGAGGTTTCCCCTTACCGCTCCGTGCCTTCTGCCCTTTGTGGCCCTTGCCTGATGTTTTTCCATGGCCAGAACTCTCACCACGTCCAACACGCTTACGATTCTTGGTCGCGCCCTGTGGGCGCCGAAGACTATGCAACTCCATGATTACCCTCGACTCTTTAATATTTCAGCGCGCCGTTGACGTGCTGAAGAACCGGCTGGGCGTGCACCAATCTTGGGAGTCACCTTGACCCAGTGACACACCTTATACAAAAGACCACGTACCTGAACGGTATCAGGCAAGAGAACCTTTCGGCCAAAACGAGCCAACCCTAAACCAACAAGCATTACGCGTACACTATTTCGGGTACCCGCTAAACTCCGACATAACTCGACTTCAAAATGCTGATCCAGTGCCATTATCTCACTCCCTTAACTCATGAAGATCTAGGCCACGCCTGCGGGCAATATCCTCCGGTGAACGTAACTGCCGCAATGCGGCTACCGTCGCTCTAACTACATTGTGCGGATTTCGTGTCCCAAGGCATTTGCTCAGAACATTGTGGATCCCTGCCGATTCAACAACCGCACGAACAGCACCGCCGGCAATAACACCCGTCCCATCAGAAGCTGGCTTCAACAGGACTCTTCCAGCCCCCGCCTCGCCAAGTACTTCATGAGGAATCGTTCCCGCACATAAGGGAACTCGAAACAAATTTTTCTTTGCGGCCTCAAAGGCCTTACGAATAGCCTCAGGCACTTCATTGGCCTTGCCAAGCCCAGCGCCTACACGCCCCTTGCCATCGCCAGCGACAACTAAGGCACTAAAAGAAAAACGACGACCGCCCTTGACGACCTTTGCAACACGATTCAAATGAACCAAGCGGTCGACAATTTCTGCATTTCCCTGTTGTTCAGGTTCAGACATACACAAACTCCTAAACTGTGAGACCACCGTCACGTGCACCATCAGCTACAGCACGTACTCGACCGTGGTACCTGAATCCATTTCTGTCAAAAACAACGCTAGCAATACCCAAGCTAAGGCATTTCTCAGCAATAAGTTTACCGACCGCAGATGCCATTCCTTGTTTTTGCAAATCTACACAAACAAGAGATTTATCCAATGTCGATGCCTGCGCCAAGGTAATGCCCCGTTCGTCGTCAACGACCTGAGCATAAATATGCTTTGCGCTACGGAATACATTCAATCGAGGACGCGATTCCGTACCTTGGATGCGACCTCTACTACGTTGTTTCCGACGCAATCTTCCGTGCAATTTCGAAAGTGTCCACAAAGACATAACTTAAACTCCTACAGTTACTTCGCGCCAGATTTGCCAGCCTTACGAATATAACGCCGTCCTGCCAACTTAATTCCTTTGCCCTTGTAAGGCTCGGGAGGTCTAACCGCCGCTACACGTGCCGTAAATTCACCAACCAACTGCTTGTCTATCCCAGAGACCAGCAAAGGTGTAGCGGGCAATCCACCCACTGTCTCGGCTTTTCCGACAACAACATCTAAGCCAGCAGGCACAGAAAGAGCCACGGTATGAGAAAGACCAACGCTTAGAGTGAGAATCCCACCCTTAACCTCCGCCCTATAACCCACACCGCATATATCCAAACGCTTATTGTACCCCTCGGTAACACCTTGCATCATGTTAGCCAAAAGTGCCCTACCCAAGCCCTGAAATCCCCTATTTGATCGGTTAGCAACAGGATCACAGACATTCAAGCAACCATTGTCAATTGCAACCGTCACACCGGCAGGCAAAGACATTTCTAATTCGCCTTTCGGCCCACGCAACCTAACGTGACCGGCATCAATTTTGACATCAACACCCGCCGGGATCTTAATCGGCTTACGCCCAATTCGAGACATAAAAAACTCCGTTGGTACAGTTACCAAACGCTACACAAAACTTCACCGCCTACACCCTCACGACGCGCTTGTCGATCCGTCATCAAACCACGTGAAGTGGTAAGTATGAGAGTACCAAATCCATTGCGCAGGCGTGGGATCGCTCGGCTTTTTAAATATCGGCGAACACTCGGACGACTTTCACGGTTAATCCCGGCAATCAAAGGGGCCCTATCTCCGTCATATCGAAGCTCTATATCCAACATTTTGCGAGGCATTTCACCAATCACCGCCACAGTCCCAACGAAGCCTTCAGTTCTCAAAATATCAGCAATACGTTGCTTCAATTCCGAAAAAGGCACCATGACCGATTTATGCCTTGCAGCACTGGCATTGCGGATTCGGGTCACCATATCTGCTACAGGATCACTATGCATACCGAACTCCTACCAGCTCGCCTTGATCACGCCAGGAATCTCACCATTAAGGGCGCGATTCCGAAAACAAATTCGACACATTCGAAACTTTCTAAGGAAAGCCTTCGAACGCCCGCAAAGAGGGCATCTATTATGCCCTCTCACTTCAAATTTTTGCTTTCGCCCTATTGCAACTATTTTGGATGTCTTAGCCATACCCCAAGTCCTCAATTCCTGAAAGGCATCCCGAGATGCTTTAAAAGAGCTTTACCCTCTTCATCCGTCTCGGCAGTCGTAACAAAGCTGATGCTCAACCCTAAAGTCTGCTCAACCTTATCATAATCAATCTCTGGAAAAATAAGCTGTTCACGTAACCCAATACTGTAATTACCACGTCCGTCGAATGCCTTGCCCCCAACACCCCTAAAGTCACGCACACGTGGTAGGGCAACAGAAAGGAGGCGTTCAAGGAAATGCCACATTTGTCGTTTCCTCAAGGTTACCATGCAACCAATGGCCACCCCTTCGCGAAGCTTAAAGTTCGCAATCGACTTTTTTGCCTTGGTTGCAACAGCGCGTTGGCCTGCAATTAAAGACAATTCTTCAACTGCCGTTTTTATTAAGTTTGCGTTTCCAACGGCCTGTCCCAAGCCCATGTTCAGAGTAATCTTAACAAGACGAGGAACCTGCATCGGATTTTTATATCCGAACTCTTCCATAAGTACAGGTACAACCCGTTCAGAATACTTACTCTGCATGCTAGGCACCCCAGAGGCGCTCTTCGCTGGCATTTTTTCATCGGCCTGTTGCTCACTCATAGGAATCACCTCTAAGAACTTTTTTCAATTCACTACGCAATCATTCGTCCACTACGTTTGGCAATTCGACTTTTCGCACCACTAGGGTCAATAGTCCAGCCTACACGCGTCCCACGACCTGACTCAGGATCCACAGGAAGAACATTCGAAATATGCACAGAGCCCAAACGTTCCAAACGCCCACCAGGAGTTCCTGTTGTAGGATTGGCCTTAACGTGTTTAATGGAGTTAACACCTTCTACTCGTACGCGTCCTGCTTCAACAAGGACTTCAAGAATTTTACCCTTCAGACCTTTATGCTTGCCTGAAATAATCTCCACGAGATCACCTTTTCGCACATGTCTTGCCATCACAAAACCTCCGGTGCCAATGAGACAATTCTCATAAAACGCTTATTGCGCAATTCACGCGCTACCGGCCCGAAGATACGCGTGCCAATCGGCTCGCCCTGAGCAGAAATAAGAACCGCTGCGTTTTCGTCAAATCGAATATAGCTTCCATCGCTTCGTCGCGTTTCTTTTGCGGTTCGAACAACAACCGCCTTTGCAACATCGCCTTTCTTAACTTTCGAATTTGGTGCAGCTTCCCGAATCGCAACCACGATAACGTCGCCAATTCGAGCATAGCGCCGCCGTGATCCACCAAGGACCTTAACACACACCAGCTTCTTTGCTCCCGAATTATCGGCAACCTCTAGCACAGTCTGCATTTGTATCATCGAAATCTCCTAAACCCACAACGCATTAACATATTGCGAAAACTCAAAGTTCAGACACGCGTTGCAGGATCTTAGAAACACGCCAACGCTTTTCTTTGGACAACGGACGTGACTCATCAATTTGAACGACGTCACCAACCTGACATATATTTTCAGCATCATGCGCCTTGTAACGTTCACGCTGACGTACAAACTTTTGATACTTTTTATGTCGAAATCGTCGAACAACTTCAACCACAACGGTCTTATCCATCTTATTGCCCAAAACAACCGCTCGTCTCGTCTGAGTTTGACGGGCCATCTCTGTGCTCATCACACTTGCTCCTGCGAAGCTGCTGCTCGCTCACCTAGAATAGTCAAAATGCGCGCCTGTTGCTTCCGCATATCTTTTCGGAGGTGTGTTTGTCTATCCTGTTTGCCCAGGTTTTTCGAAAAATCAAAGCGGCCCATTTTCTCACGAAGTTCAGCACACATGCGCATCAACTCCGACGTATCCAATGAACGCACACTATCTGCTCTGCGCTCTTGCTTTGTCATTGGTAACTCCTACAATTCGTTCGCACGCGACACGACCTTTGTCGCCAAAGGAAGTTTGTGTGCCGCTAGTCGGAATGCCTCACGAGCAATCTCCTCAGTAACACCCTGCATTTCGTACAATATTCTTCCGGCCTGAACAACGGCGACCCAACCCTCAGGGGCGCCTTTGCCTTTACCCATACGAGTTTCCAATGGCTTTTTAGTAATCGGCTTATCCGGGAACAAGCGAATCCAAATACGCCCACCACGTTTTATGTGACGAGTCATAGCAACACGTGCCGCTTCAATTTGGCGTTGTGTGATCCAGCCTGGCTCCAAACACTGAAGCGCAAAATCACCAAATGCCAGCTTTACACCACGGTGAGCCGTACCGCCAGTACGACCTTTATGCTGCTTGCGATACTTTACTTTAGCGGGAGAAAGCATAACACACTGCCTTTCGCTTCACGCTACGCAACGCCTACGGCGCTACCAGGAAGAATTTCACCTTTAAAGATCCAACACTTCACACCTATAATGCCAAATGACGTTTTCGCCTCAGCAAGACCATAATCAATGTCTGCGCGAAGCGTATGAAGGGGGACTCGCCCTTCTCTATACCACTCATGCCGTGACATCTCACGACCACCAAGACGACCCTTACAGGCGATCCTGATTCCTTTGGCACCAAACTTCAATGCAGTTTGTACTGCTTTCTTCATCGCACGGCGAAAAGCCACTCGACGCTGTAGCTGCATAGCAACATTTTCAGCAACAAGCTGTGCATCTAGCTCCGCTTTTCGAATTTCATGCACACTCAAAGAAACTTCAGACTTACTCTGGGCTTGCAGTTCTCTACGCAAACCCTCAACACCAGAACCTTTTTTGCCAATAACGATTCCTGGACGCGGGGTGAAGACGCGCAACTGCACCTTATTTGCACCACGACTAATCTCAATTCTGCTTACACCAGCAGACTGAAGTTTCTTCCTCAAAAACTTCCTTAAAGCAATGTCCTCATGCAGCCAGTCGGCGTAATGCTTATCTGCGTACCAGGCAGCATCCCAGGTACGAATGACACCTAGACGGAAGCCTTTTGGATGTGTTTTTTGTCCCATGTTGCTACCCTCTTAGGTTCCGAGTTCGACTGTAACGTGGCTTGATCGTTTGCGAATGCGCGTTGCGCGTCCCATAGCGCGTGGCATCCAACGACGCCATGTTGGGCCTTCATCAACAAACGCTGTTTTTATCAGCAAACTGTCAATATCAAAGCCACCTTTTTCTTCAGCATTTGCAACAGCACTGCGAATCAATTTCGCAACAGGACGAGCCGCAGCTTTCGCTGAAAAAGTAAGGATATCAAGTGCTTCTCCAACACCTCGACCCCGCACCATATCCACCACCAAACGAACTTTCCGTGGTGACATCCGAAGAGAACGCAACGCCGCGTTCGGACCCCGTTGTAGTCTTAGCTGTAAACGTTTCGCTGCTTTTTCACGTTGCCGCGTTGCCATCGTCGTGTCTCCTACTTACGCTCTTTGCCCTTTTTCAGACCAGGATGTGAATGAAAGGTTCGGGTGGGTGAAAACTCCCCAAACTTATGATCCACCATATTTTCGGTCACAAACACTGGGATAAATTTCTTCCCATTGTGAACGGCAATCGTATGTCCCACAAAGTCCGGCGTAATAGTACTACGTCGCGACCATGTTTTAATCACTTGTCGACTGCCTGCCTGGTTGAGTTTCTCAACTTTTTTATGCAAATG
This sequence comes from Bdellovibrionales bacterium, assembly GCA_005801425.1. Classification (GTDB taxonomy): domain Bacteria; phylum Myxococcota; class XYA12-FULL-58-9; order XYA12-FULL-58-9; family SYDY01; genus SYDY01. Next base: position 24,715 of record SYDY01000020.1, read on the forward strand.
CCCATCAACAAAAGGGCCTTTTTTAAGACTGCGCGCCATTTCTAGTACCCTCGTTATCCACGCTTGCGATTCGACTGTCGCCGCGAGACGATAAATTTATTAGTCGACTTGTTATTTCTTGTCTTATAGCCCTTCGTCGGCTTACCCCAAGGAGTTCTTGGATGCCCACCACCGCTTGTTCTACCTTCGCCACCACCATGCGGATGGTCGACAGGATTCATTGTAACACCACGATTGTGAGGCATTCTTCCAAGCCAACGCGACCTGCCTGCCTTACCGATCTTGACATTCTCGTGATCCTGATTGCCGACGGATCCAACTGTTGCCCTACACTCTTCGGGTATCTTCCGCACTTCACCGGAAGGCAAACGAATCGAAATATATCCGCCTTCACGGGCCATAATCTGAGCACCAACCCCAGCGGAACGCACCATCTGAGCCCCTTTACCGGGCTTCATTTCTACCGCATGGACAATAGTGCCTAGCGGGATATTGCGCATTGGCAAACAGTTTCCAGGTTGAATGTCGGCTTGTGCAGAAGAGATAATCTGCGAACCCAACTTAAGACCTGCCGGTGCTAGGATATAGGTTTTTACACCATCCGCATACTGCAAAAGTGCAATTCGTGCGCTACGGAAAGGATCATATTCAACCCCTAATACGCGCGCAGGTACGTCAATTTTAGATCGTTTAAAATCTATAATACGATAACGTCTCTTGTGTCCGCCGCCGCGGAAACGGACAGTAATACGCCCTTTATTATTACGCCCGGCCTTAGCCGATCGGCCTTCCAAAAGACTACGCTCTGGAGCGTTTTCTTTTGATGTTAGTTCGGAAAAATCCGAAACCGTCATTTTCCGTCGGGCTGGACTCGTAGGTTTAAATGAACGACTCGCCATGATTTACTCCGCAGCGGAAAAGTCGATGGTTTCACCAGACTTAAGAGCTACAAATGCCTTTTTCCATTTAGGACGACGACCTATTGTTTGACCACGTCGTTTAAGTTTCCCAGGGACAATCATTGTCCGAACACTTTCGACGGTCACACCATAGATTTCTTGAATCGCCGTTTTAATTTGATGCTTATTGGCCAGAAGGTTAACCTCAACCACAACAGGGTTTTGTTGGCTGCTAGCTTTTTCGCTCAAAATCGGGCGTAAAATTGTTTCCCAGCGATTCATACTCAGTCCTCGCTTCCAACTTCAAGATCACATGCCTGAGTTCCACGCGCCCGATTGACAACAACGTCAACAGATGCTTTCGACAAAATAAGCACGGGAAAACGCATCAAATCGTAGACATTCAAGCCATTGCATTCAAGATAGTCTGAACCCACCAAGTTGCGGGTAGACATACTCAAATGTTTATTCCCAACGTCAACCAACAGTGCACGTTCCAAACCAAATCGACTCAAAAGCTCGATGACCGTTTTGGTACGGGCACTTTCGAGTTCCAAAGAATCAATAATGAATATTTTCCCATCTCCAGCACGCATCGAGAGAATACTCTTGAGTGCGGTTTTCCTAAGAGATCGTGGAGGACGATACCCATAGTCACGCGGAACAGGTCCAAACACAGTACCACCACCAACATGTAGCGGCGATCGTGAAGAACCCTGACGTGCACGCCCGGTTCCCTTTTGCTTAAAGGGTTTTGCGCCACCGCCTGAAACTTCGCCGCGCTTCTTCGTCTTGTGAGTTCCCTGCCGCCGCCCAGCACGTTGCGCTTTTACAACGGCCCAAATGGCGGCATCATTGACTTCACAGCCAAAGACATCAGCAGGCAATTCAACATCGCCTACGACGTTGTTCTCTTTGTCATATACTTTTGTTTTAATGCTACTGTCCATGACCGTTTTGCCTTCAAAGTTACATCAGAGCTTAATTTCAACATCAACACCAGCCGAAAGGTCCAGCTTCATTAGAGCGTCCAAAGTTTGCTGGGTTGGCTCAATAATATCAAGCAGACGCTTGTGCGTCCGCATTTCAAATTGCTCGCGCGATTTTTTATCGACGTGAGGTCCACGGAGGACCGTTACGCGATTAATTTTTGTAGGCAGCGGAACAGGTCCCGCAGAACGAGCGCCAGTTCGTTTCGCTGTCGCCACAATTTCTTCTGCCGCTTGATCTAAAATCTTTGCGTCATAAGCCTTCAGGCGAATGCGGATCTTTGTCCGTTGTTGTTGCTGCTGCGTTTGTGCACTCATAAATTTCCACTCCGTCCCGTTCTAACAATCACCTATTTCAACTTTGCAACAATTGTCTCTGCAACTTGATTTGGGACCTGTTCATAATGATGAAATTGCATAGAATATGATGCGCGCCCCTGTGAAAGACTACGAATATCAGTCGAATAGCCGAACATTTCAGCAAGTGGCACATAGGCTGATATCACATGCGCATTACCACGACGCCCAATATCCTTAATCTTTCCACGTCGACGATTAAGATCACCGACCGCATCACCCATAGATTCCTCTGGAGTGACTACTTCTACATCCATGATGGGCTCAAGCAAAATAGGACTGGCCTTCTTGGCAGCAGCCTGAACAGCCATCGACCCGGCAATTTTAAATGCCATTTCCGAAGAATCGACATCATGGTACGAACCGTCAAAAAGTGTAACTTTGACGTCCACCATTGGGAAGCCAGCAATAATACCGCGTTCGAGAGCTTCGGCAATACCTTGCTGAGTTGGCTTAATGAATTCCTTAGGAATAACACCACCAACAATACCGTTAACAAACTCAAAACCTAGACCAGCTTCTTGAGGCTCTATCTTTACCCATACATGGCCGAACTGACCGCGTCCACCTGTTTGTCGAACGAACTTACCTTCTGCCTCAACAGTTTTTGTAATCGTTTCACGATACGCAACCTGTGGCTTACCAACACTCGCTTCAACCTTAAACTCCCGCTTCATGCGGTCCACGATAATTTCGAGATGAAGTTCCCCCATACCCTTAATAATGGTTTGGCCGGTCTCTTCATTCGTTGATACTCTAAAACTAGGATCCTCAATGGCCAGCTTGCTTAGAGCCGTGCCCATTTTTTCGCTATCAGATTTCGTTTTAGGTTCAATTGCAATTTCAATAACAGGCTCAGGGAACTCCATACACTCTAGCAAAATCGGATTTTTTTCATCCGCGAGTGTATCACCTGTCATGCTCGTCTTAAGACCAACCGCTGCGGCGATCTCGCCACATGGAACTTCTTTAATTTCTTCGCGCTTGTTGGCGTGCATACGAAGAAGACGTCCAATACGCTCTTTCTTACCTTTGCTCACGTTAATAATCTGATCACCCGAAGACAGTATCCCGGAGTAAACCCGAAAGAATGTAAGCTGCCCCACAAAAGGGTCTGTCATAATTTTAAAAGCAAGCGCAGAGAACGGCGCTTCATCGGATGCTACTCGAGATGCAGGCTCACCTGTCTTAGGGTCCTTGCCTACAACCGCAGCAATATCAGCGGGAGAAGGCAATAAATCAACGACTGCATCCAGAAGCGTCTGCACGCCCTTGTTTTTGAATGCTGTTCCGCAAATAACAGGAACAAGTTTAAAAGCAGTTGTTCCCGCACGGAGACCGGCAAGAATTTCATTAGGAGTCGGTTCAGTGCCCTCGAGAACCTTTTCCATCAAACCATCATCAAAATTTGTGGCTGCATCGATCATATGTTCGCGTGCAATCGCCGCTTCAGTTTCGTATTCGGCCGGGATCTCTATCTCACGGAAGCTCGCTCCCAGATCTTCACCGTCCCAAACAACTGCTATATTTCGAACAAGATCAATAACTCCCTGGAATTTATCTTCGCATCCCATAGGCAATTGAATAGGTACAGGATTCGCACCGAGACGGTCACGTATCATTCCCACGCATCGTGGAAAGTCGGCGCCCAAACGATCCATCTTATTCACAAAGCAAATACGTGGGACGTGATACTTATCAGCCTGACGCCATACCGTCTCGGATTGTGGCTCAACACCACTTACCGCATCGAAAACAGCGACAGCACCATCAAGAACACGCAAGGATCGCTCAACTTCAATAG
>SYDY01000021.1 GCA_005801425.1 Bdellovibrionales bacterium
GACGGGTTTGATCAACGATCCTCATCTTGATGGTTCATGCGATATCAACACAGGCCTTCGTCGTGCGCGCGAATTGTTGCTTAAGATCAATACGATGGGTTTGCCTTGTGCCACTGAATTTTTAGATCCTATCGTACCGCAATATTTGTCGGATTTGGTGGCCTGGACGGCCATTGGTGCGCGTACCACCGAAAGCCAAACGCACCGCGAAATGGCAAGCGGTTTGTCGATGCCTGTGGGTTTTAAAAACGCGACGGATGGTGGTTTGCAAATTGCGTTGGATGGCATTGTGTCGGCCAAGCATCCCCATGCTTTTTTAGGGATCGGGCGTATGGGACGAAGTTCTATTGTGCGCACGACCGGCAATCCCGATGTGCATTTGGTGCTGCGTGGTGGCAACACGGGACCCAATTACAGTCGTCCCCATCTTGCCTTTGCGAAGGCAGCACTTAATGCGGCACCCGGCGCGCGTCAAATTATGGTGGATTGTAGCCATGGAAATTCTAACAAAGACTTTCGCAAACAAAGCAATGTATTTCGTGATGTTCTCAAAATGTGGCGTGATGGCGAGCGTTCGGTGCTTGGTATGATGCTTGAAAGTAATTTGGTCGAAGGCCGTCAAGATATTGGTCCCAACATGGTGGTGGGGCAATCGATCACCGACGGTTGCATTAATTTTGATGAAACGGCGAAACTACTGCGTGAGGTGGGAAAGACGTTGTAAACCCTGCCTTGACTTCATCCCGTGTTTTGTTTGATTCTGCAATCCCTCTCCCGTCCTATACCGCGCACAGTATACGTCTATTGCTGGGAGAAAATATGCGCATCAAACCATTGTTTGTTTGGGTCGTGATATGTCTCGTGGGATGCAGTGATTCTGAAGATATTCCGACCAACCCCAATCAAGATCCTGCATCGGATAACAAGGCTCCCACGGTTCCTGTAGTTCCTGAACCCAAACCGGATGATCCATCTGCAACCGATCCCGTGCCCAGCGATCCATCAACACCCGTTCCGGTACCCGACGATCCATCGACACCCGTTCCGGTACCCGACGATTCATCGACGGATGTATTGCCTCCATTGCCCCAGGGACCATGTGTTGCAGATCATCGCGATGGAGATACGTACGAACCTGACGAATGTTTCACCCGTGCACATGCACTCGAAGTGGGTGTGGAACATAATGCCTCAATTTTTCCTACGGGCGACCAGGATTATTTTAGTCTTCGGGCAAAAAAAAACGACATTATCGAAATCAAAGAAACAGGTGGATTGGACACGTTTTTTTCGGTCTATAATCGTGATTTCACATTTTTAATGTCGACTGATGAAGAGACGTTGCGCTACGTCAGTCCACGAGATGATTTTTACTACGTGCGCATTACTTCAGAATCCACCGGGCCTTATCGTCTGCTGTTGAATAACCTTGGTCCAGATAATTCGGGTAATAACGCCGAAACCGCGCAACCCATCACGCTGGGACAAACGATTGCAGGAAATTTTGAAATGCCTGGCGATTGGGATTGTTTTAGTATCACCGTGCAACCCAATCATGTGTTTGCGTTTGAAGCAACATCTAGTACGGCACTTACCCACGATCTTGTTTATGACGGGCAAAGTGATGCGGAATCGGGTGGTAAGCGTCGCTGGAAGAATGCAAGTAGTACCGAAAAAAATGTCGCATTTTGTATACGACCTTATTCTTCCACTTCGATTGGGACGTACAATCTAAGTGTTATCGATCTCGGTGAGGATGATCATGGTGATAATGTATCCCATGCAACGCTTGTTGTATCCCCAGAGACGCGGCAGGGTACATTTGAATATCCCGAAGATTGGGATTGCTTTAGCATTGCAGTGCAGCCCAATCATGTGATTGCCTTTGAAGCAACATCCAGTATGGCACTCACCCACGATCTTGTTTATGACGGGCAAAATCATGCGGAATCGGGTGGTAAGCGTCGCTGGACGAATACCACCAACGCCGATAAAAATGTCGCGTTTTGTGTTCAGCCTTATTATTCTGCATCAATAGGTACATATATTTTGACGGTGGTTGGATCCTAAACAATATTTCCCACATCCCTAATTCCTACAACACGTGTTCCATCAGGCAATGGATAGGTTGTGTGTGGACGTGCTATGATGAACCGTTTGACGATATAGGGTGCTGGTTTTGCGTGTTCCAATAGATCGGATACATCGCGTAACCAACGGCTGTATTTGGCATCAGGGAGCTCCTACCACTTGCATTCGATGAGCGAGATATGGCCATGTACTAAAAAATCAAATTCTTTGCCTTGCTGATCACGGTAAAAATAACATTTCGATCTGGGGCATGGGCTTGAATGGCTTTGCGCAATTCGGCGTGCATCAGTGAGCACAATGGCAGGAAAATGTTCTGCAAGTGTCGATAATCGTGGGGTTATTTCTCTTTGGAAGTACGAGTCCGACATTTATGGGGTTTAACTCCGAATTTGCAGAAATCAACCAAATGGTGTCAGTAGTCTTCGGCGCATTTTTTCACGATATGTAGGTCTAAAATGCACCGAAGACTACTGACACCGTTGGGCGTTTTACGCCACCGCCGTAAGCCCCGAATTATCGACGTTTAATTCATACGCCGTATACGTCACATTTTTCATTTTAAAATACGTATCCAAGGTTGTACGCAGGCGGTCGGTGACTTTTGCACAAAAGGCGATCACCGAAGGTCCACTACCGCTTACAGCCCATCCGTAAAATTCGGGTCCAGTGAGCAACGCTTTTAAACTTGGATATTCCATGTGGGGATCCATGCGGACCGGTTCATGCAAACGATCTTTCATGCATTCGCTTAAGTACTGCACACGGCCTTTGATGAGCGCAGAGACAAGCAAGGTCGCGCGCGATAGGCTATAAATCGTATCGGCGCGTTTCCATTCGTTGGGAACACGGAGGCGCGATTCTACGGTGCTTACTTCTTTATGTGGGTGAATAAGCCAGCAGCACAACGGATAATTGATCGGTGTACTGTCAACAATAAAGCCATTGTCTGTGAGCACGGATACGGCAAAGCCACCATAAATGCAGGGCCCGATGTTGTCGGGATGTGTTTCAAGAAGCAATGCATCGGTCATGATCGCATCGCGATCCAATTTGCCTGTGTGAATCAGATGGGCCGTCGCCGTTCCGCCGACCACAGCCGTTGCACTTGAACCCATGCCACCTTGAAGTGGGATCCTATTTTCGGCGGTGACCGAAAGAGGAAACACATGCCAATCATGGTGCTTGCAGGTTTTGATGTACGCTTCAAAAAACAAATTGTTGTCGGGTGATGCCAATGAATGTTCACCAAAACCTTGCACACGAACACTGTGTGCACCGTTCTCTGCAACGCGCACATGAAATTCATTGTACAACGTCAGCGCAATGCCCAACGTATCAAAACCAGGTCCCAAATTGGCTGCTGTGGATGGCAATCGCAACGAAAATCGCGACATCGTTGGCGTTGGGGACATTCCAGAATTACGCGTCAAAAGTGCTTTTTCTGGCATGATTTTTGCCCTCGTGTTCCGAATAGTTTTGCTTACAAAGTAGAAGTCATGCAAAAACAATGCCAGAAAAAGCACTTTTGACGCGTAATTCTGGAATGTCCCCGACGGCCCTACGACTTGTGATTGTGTTCAAGCAAATCGAGAAGCAGTGCCACACCAAAGCCACTGGCGCGTTCACCAATGCCTGCGGGGCCTGCAATATCAATATGAAGCCATTGTCCTGTGAATTTATCGCCGAGGTGATCGGCCAAAAACTGCCCAGCGCATGACGTTTGCGCATTCATGCGATCTTTCACGGAGTTTTTCATATCGGCGATGTCGCTTTTGAATTCGTCGCGGAAAAATTCGGGGCAATAAATCAACGGATGCACCAAATCACCGCTGCGTCTTCCTGCATGAACGGCGGCTTGTTCAATGGCTTCATCGTTGCTGATGATCGCTGCGTGGCGTTTCCCGGTTGAGACAAGTTGTGCACCGGTAAGTGTTGCAATGTCGATGAGAACATCGGGTTTCAAATGCTTGACCGCATACGCAAGACCATCGCCGAGTACCAAACGACCTTCTGCATCGGTGTTGTTCACTTCAACGGTTTTTCCCGAATAAAGTGTAATGATGTCGTCAGGGCGTTGTGCATCAGGACCAATGGCATTTTCCGCCAGGCACAAAACAGCACTCAGATTGACGTTACAACCCATTTTCACGGCTGCGCGAAATGCTGCAAGCACTGCCGCCGCACCACCCATGTCGGCTTTCATGCCGGGCATATGGGTGCTGTCTTTGATGCTCAAACCACCGGTGTCGTAAACGATGCCTTTGCCCACCCACGTGACATGGGACGTTGAATTCTTTGCTTTGTGCTGCAACACCACAAGTGCAGGTGGCTTGTTTGCCGCTTTGCCAACGCCCCACAAACCGCCAAAACCTTTATCGTGAAGATCTTTGCCTTGGATGACGGTGATTTCTGCCCCAGTTTCTTTGGCAATTTTTTTGGCGTGGTCGATAAGCTCCAATGTGTGGAGCTCCGATGTGGGTGTATCCACCCATTCCGATGCCGAACGCACAGCATAGGCGAGGGTATCAAGTTTGTGTAAGTCAGGTGTGCTTCCATCGTCAGTAAGGAAGCTTACGTGGATATGGCTAGGCACAGAGTCGCTGGCTGTTTGTTTGCGCTGAAACGAGGGTAAACCGCGTGCGATGGCTGCTGTTTGCGCCATGGCAAGGCTGCTGTCGGCTGTGGCCATAATCAATGTGACATCGCCCTTGGCTTTGGCATTGTCGCTGACCAAACCGCGTATGGCGTGAGGCTGTGCCGGCGAATTATGACGCGAGCAGCTATCGGGCAGTACACCCGCGATGACGCGATTGACTTTGGCATCGTCGATCCAGGTGCTTACTGTTTTGCTACAATCGCCTGGTTTCACATCGGCCAACATGCGCGGCCAAAGACTGCGCACCGACTCTGGTAAACGCTCGATAAGTCGTGATGCGGTGAGTTGCTGTTTGGATCCGATCACAATCAGCACGGGACTTGAATCCCAGGTTTTGGCAATAGGCTCAAAAGACAAACGAAATGCATCAACCATGAGGCGCCTCCAGGTGAGCTGGTTATGCCCTGAGGCGGCTAAAGGGTCAATCGAGGTTGCATTTTTCATATGTTCCAGATAGCCCCAGCCGATGCGCAATTATCTTATTGGTTTGGCATGTGTGGCCGTGTTGGGCTGTTCCACCGGAGCCACCAAAAATGTGGTGGCAAAATTGGATGGCGAATCTATCCAAATCAAAGAATTGGATGCCTTTCTTAAAAATGAGCTGCGTGAATTGCGGGATGAAGAAACCCGCATGCGAAGGCAGGGGCTTGAGCAGCTGATCAATGAGCGTTTGGTCACGAAGGCGGCCAAAAAAGAATCGTTGACCAATGAAGCCTATCTTAAAAAATACATCGAAGACACGGTGCCTAAACCTGATGCAGCAACCATCGATAGCTTCTTTAAACAGCATCAAGCGGAGCTTCCGAAGGGCGCAAAAATTGAAGATTATCGTGAACAAATTACATCATTTTTAAGCCGTGATGCCTATGTGGCCAAGGCCCGTGAAATGTATCAATCGCTTCGTAGCAAAGCGAAAATCGAAGTCCTGTTACAAGATCCACCGCGTGAACGCGTGAAACTGGAAGCGGTAGGGCCTTCGGAAGGTCCCGAAGCTGCTGCGGTGACCATGGTGATCTTCTCTGATTTTGAATGCCCTTTTTGTGGACGCGCCGTGGGTCTCGTGAAAAAATTGCGCGCAGCCTATCCTGACCGTTTGCGTGTGGTGTTTCGCCAATTTCCTTTGGAGTCCCATAAGCATGCCGAGGATGCCGCGATGGCGTCGCTTTGTGCCAACGAACAAAAAATGTTTTGGGATTACCATGATTTGATGTTTTCGAATCAGGGCGATCTTTCCCGTGAAAAATTGGTAGGACACGCCACTGGCTTGGGGATGGATACCGAAAAATTTAGCACATGTTTGACATCGGGCAAGTACCGGGAACAAGTCCAAAAAGATCGCAAAGCAGGGATGGATATTGGCATATCAGGCACGCCAGCGTTTGTGATCAACGGAATGCTCATGCAAGGCATGGAACCTTACGAGTCTTTTGTTAAGCTGATTGATAGCGAATTGCCGAAGTAATTTTTCTTTGTTCGACCCATTGTGTAATATCGCCCAGATGAAAAAAATTCCGCTGCTGTGTTGTCTTGTGTGGATGATGGGTTGTGGTGCTAACGATTCCACGGAAGCATGCCCCGTGAACTCCCTTAAAACGGAGGCAGGTGTTTGCGGATGTGATGTCGCAGACACCGATAGCGATTCTGATGGCACACCCGATTGTACCGATGCATGCGACACTGATGACAACAAAATAGCCGTTGGCGCTTGCGGATGTGGTGTCGCAGACACCGATAGCGATTCTGATGGCACACCCGATTGCAATGAAACCTGTGATAGTGATCCCCTTAAGACAGCTGCGGGTGTTTGCGGGTGCGGTGTTGCGGATACGGATAGCGATTCTGATGGCACACCCAATTGCAATGATGGTTGCCCTAATAACAATCCCAAAATAACTGCGGGTGTTTGCGGATGCGGGACAGCAGATACGGATACCGATGATGATGGCACGCCTGATTGCAATGATGCATGCGACAATGATCCCCTCAAAATAGCTGCAGGCGATTGCGGATGTGGCATACCAGAAGCTGCGGTGACCACCAATGTTTCTTACGCGACCCATATTTGGCCGATGGTGCAGATAAAATGTTTATCGTGTCACAACGGACAAATAAAAACAGCGTTTACTGCAAGTGAGCCTGATTCTAATCGAAAAGCGAATATGAAAACGCGTGTGAGTACTGGCGATATGCCACGAACGGGCACGCTCTGCGAAACGGCAAAGACGACAATTAGCAACTGGGAATAGTTATGGTAGGGGCGGTTCGCGAACCGCCCTTCATATTCAAATCATTTCAAGCACCGCATCAATCGGATCGATAATGGGCAAGGCATGCAATGCTTCCCAATCGGAAAGAGCCTCGACAATCATAGGGATCTCAGTGCACGCAGCGATGATAGCAGTGATGTTGCCAGATGCGATGGCAGCTTCAAAGGCGTGTCGTCCAGCGCCACGAGCAACCGCACGATTTCCTGCTTTGATACCGCGATAAATGGCTTCTGTGAGATGGTGCTGACAATCTTCGCCCAGTTCTTCAAAGGCGACGTTTTCCCGGGTGAGCGACTCAGAATATAAACGCGCGTCTCGGGTGCCCCATGTGCCGGCGATTAAAACGCATGGGGTGTTTCCCAATCGCTTTGCATGGGCAACGGCAGCGTCGATCAAACTGTGAACACGAATGTTGTTGCGATGTTGTTCATCCATGCATTGCAATGCCAAGGGCAAAAACGCATGGGCTGTGTTGCAAGCGATAAATACATGGGTTGGATTCTTGCTTGTTGCATAGGTCATCGCTTTGGCCAATGCCTGTGCAACATGCAGTACGGCTTGGGATGTTGCACCTTCACGCAGGGCCGTGGCTCTGTCGGGAATTTGGCAATACTGCACCAACGTTGATGAGCGGGTGGGAAGGGCAATGAGGGTGCGTTTCCACGCGTCAAATCCAGCGAGAGGACCCATGCCGCCGATAATCACCACAGGTGTGCCGGTGGGTGCTTGTGCTTGAAATTGATACACGGCACTTGGGAAATCCTGATCACGCGCAAAAGGATGTGCAATGAGTTGGGCGATGGCACTTTCGGCACACGCAAGCGCGTCGTCGTGTGCGAGTGTCTTATGATGGGGGAGTGATACAAACATGGACACCCAAATTGTAAACAAAAAGACGTGGTTTGTATATCTGTTACGGTGCTCTGATGACACGCTGTACACGGGGATCACCAACAACCTGCCGCGCCGGATTGCACAGCATGGCAAAGGCACGGCCGCGCGTTATACCCGAGGACGTTTGCCGGTGGTGCTTGTTTATTCAGAATGTGCCGATAATCGAAGTTGTGCACTTCGTCGGGAGGCTGAGATCAAGAAACTTCCTCGGCCGGAGAAAGTGGACTTGATTGCTACTTGGCAAACATAAGAGGGTTGGGTGCGCCATCGGCAGCCGATCCAACCTTTTCACTGATCCAGCGATAGGATGCATAGACGGTGAGGGTGGGGAAGATCACCCAAAGGCCATTGAGTCCCCAGAATTTGACATACCAACTGATCCAGTTGCTGCGGTCAACCAGCTGCCATCCATTGGCCCATTCGGTACCCCAATAGAGGACGGTGCCATAGGCTTCCATGATCGATAATGCACATACCATCGCCTGACCCCAAAGGAGTTTGCCTTTACGTAGCCAATAAATGGAAATAAAAGCCATGGGTCCGCCGACCACCGAGGTGACCCATTCCATGGGCACAACGAATGTGTCTGATAGCAAGTACCGATGATCAGCCACGCCATAAGCCCAAAAGATCCACGACCATTGATCATAAGGACCAACATCATGCAAATAAGGGTGTGCAAAGCACCATGCAAGTTCCCAAGTGGTGTGGGTGATGCTTGATACCCAAAGCCAGTAGATGGCGATTTTATCGATCCGCTGTCGCCACGACAGATGTGTATCCAGCGTTGGGGCGACGAGAAACATCCAATAGGATGCGAGTACAACAATGCCCACGAGATCAGCCGCAATGATGGGAGATAAGCCCATATACGTAGCTGCGATCAGAGCACCGATACCGAGTGTGAGACCTGCAAGGCCGCCCCAAAATAGAAATGCTTTCAAACTGAGATCTCCAGAAATAAACGAGAGGAGGTTTTTCGCATGGGTTGCGCGGGATCTCAAGACATGGATTTGATGTAACGGCGCAGCTTGCTGCGCCAGACCCTACAATGTGGCACCTGAAGCATGTATAACCATGGCAATGAAGCGCACTCTGTTGGCGATTGTTGCGATGCTATTTCTTGCCGATCTCATTTATCTCGGCTGGAAATGGCCCGATTGGGACGATTTGGCCCATGGACGCATCAAGTCGACCAGTTTTATGGATGCTTATCAAGCGCGCCGCAAAGAAGACAAAAAACTTCCGCCTTTGCGCTTTAAGCTTGTGAGCGCAAACAAAATTTCACCTTACATGTTTAGGGCGGTCATTATTTCGGAGGACAGTCAGTTTTATCAGCACGATGGGGTGGATTGGGATGCAGTGAAGAATGCGCTCATTCGGAATGTATCGTCAGATAAGCGGACCATCGGTGGGAGCACCATTTCACAACAACTTACCAAAAATCTTTTTTTAAGCTCGTCGCGATCCATTTTCCGTAAATGGCATGAATTTGTCTTAACGAAAGCCTTAGAAGCCCATCTGACCAAAGAACAGATTTTATGGCTTTATTTGAATGTCGCAGAATTTGGTCGTGGCGTTTATGGCGTCGAAGCGGCTGCCCAGCATTATTGGAATATTTCTGCACGCGAGCTTTCACCATGGCAAGCGGCTGCCCTTGCAGCGTCGTTGCCAGGCCCTAAACGCAACAATCCCGATACCGATAGCACACGATTTCGACGTTATACGTCACGTATTTACAAGCGTTTGATGCGGCCACGCTATGAGCCGTAGGGGCGGTTCGCGAACCGCCCTGTTGCTTGCTGCGCCATATGTCAGTACCGCCTTCGAACCATCCCCTGATCAAGACAATTTCCATCCCCAAGACGTCCTAGGGCATCGATCATGCGACGCAGCATGACAGGATGGCTGGATGTTTCGAGTGCCATGGTGATCATGCGTTCAAATGTGAGAAGTCCGACGGGACGATTGAATTCGTCGACGACGGGCAATGCACGAAGATTGTATGTATGCATCAGATCTTCGGCGTGACCTACGGTTTGATTGGGGTGAAGCAATGTTGGAAGAAGCCGCATGGCATCATTGATATAAATCATGTCATATGTGCGGCCATGCACGTAGGTTGCAATGGCTACATCACGGTCGTGAAGCATGCCTACAACACGCTGCATGCGATCAACCACGACAATCATATCTTCGCTCGCAAGCAGCATGGTACGTGTCGCTTGCGCAAGGGTATCGCCGAGGCGACACAGGGGAACCTGTGACTCCATCCATTCATCGACACATGTATGCGAGCGTATTCCGGCGGGAAGAAACGAATCACCCATCGGATCATTTTTTAACATAAGCTTAGACCGTTTTCACTTTTCAGTGATTGTAACAAGAGGATTGTCCTATGCGAGGCATGGGTTTTGGGCAAGCATTCGTCAACATGGCAGCGCACCACATGCTTGTAAAAGTGTTCGCATGTGGGCAACGCCGTCAAGGGCAGGGGATACGTAGTAAAAACGTGCTGACGGTTTAGGCCATGAATGTTTGTAGTTCCCAGGATTTCGTCGGCGTGAAGATTCAATAATCAACACCAGGGATACGGAATGTTGGCGAGATGCGGCATGCTCTGCAAGTGCTGCAATACGTATACTTTGGGAAAGACTTGCGCCATGGATCCTGCACAGTTGTTCGATATTGGCAGGTGTCCGTGTCCCATCGAATATCTCTGTGACAGACCGATAAATCAAGGGATCGGAATGGGTATTGTCACCGATTAAGATAACTTGCCGCTGTTTTGGCCATTCGTTGGCCATTGAAAAAATAGTTTCGAGTTTTCCGGGTAACCGCGCATGGTAGGGTGATTTTTTCCAATTCTGCGCGTGGATCCCTGCAGAGGGAATAATATCGTTCTGTCTCAGTGTGTTGATTATTTCGGGATGCATCGTTTCAGGAGAACTTGTCACAATACTTAGCACTGCATGCTGCGCCAGATCGCGACATAAATCGCGCATGCCAGGACGCCATGTGTATTGCCCTCGAACGATATCGCGGATGTTGGTTTCAACAAGTGTATGATCCAGATCACTGCACACGAAGGGTGTCGGATTGTGTTCGCTATGCAGTGTGACGGAAATTTCACCCACCAGTTTTTTTATCGCGCTATGACTTTGTCGTGTGCTGTATGCTTCATTGGAAAACAGTCCGGCAATGCGATGGATCCATGTGCGATCAAAACATGGCGCCAATACCTGTGCATGAATACGATGGGTATGTGCGTCTTGTGTTGTAAGCGTATCAGGCAAGTGTTGATATCTGACATAAAAACGCCCATCGCGTGTGAGCTGCGTAGATTGTGAGAGCCATCCACCGAGGCCATCGGGGATCCGTACCTCAATGGGAAGCCCTGCAAGGGATGGGGGCAGTAGACGTGCAAGTCTTCCGATTAATCCTGACCACGATGCCCTAATACTCGCTTGTCTGGTAAGGCGCACACATCCATACAATGCGACACGACCCGGATCTTGAAGACTCCCAAAAGATGTCTGAAAATCCAAACGTAAGGTGTCGTGGGCGTCGATCGTATCCATGGTGCTGCTTATTAAGGATATCAAAAAATTGAGATGAAGGTTGGCTGTCGTTACAGTTTGTTTGTCATACGGATGGGCTCAAAAATGGGTGTGCGTGATAGCGAAAGACAATATCTCCAACATCTGGGGTCATCGCCTCTTCTGAGCAAGGCATCAGAAGTTGAAATCGCAGAGCATATGATTGAGGCCCAGCGGGCATTGGCCCATGTGATGGCAGAGAATGATGTGATCCTTTCGGACATATTGCGGCTGCGTTCCGTTGTCTTGCGTGGGACTTCGGATATTCGTGATTTGGTCAATGGGATAAACGGTACCATTGAAGATCCCACATCGCATCGAACAGATCTTGTGGCGGGACTTGATGCCCTCGAAGCGCATATTGCACATTTTCGGGATGCAACACGGGATCCTAAAAAAATTCGACAGGCCTTGGCAGGTATTATTCATGATTTTGGTTTCTCAGGGCGTGTTTTGGAGCGTGTTACCCACCGTATGACGTTGTTCGCCGAAAGTGTCGTTCGAGCGGAGCGCTATATTCGACAGATCTCGGATCAGCTTGATGTGTCATCGGAAACACTTGCTGAAATTTTGGATCAGGCCGAGCGTTCAACAAGTGGGCGAACATGGGCATGTAAAACATTGGGTATTTCGCCGAAGATGCTCGATAAAATGATCAAAGGGTATCGTGCTTCTGTGCGTATGCTTGCACGTATTTCTTCTGCATCGAATATGTCGATTGATGCGATCAAAACTTATGCAGCGTCGCTTGCCCATGCGAAAAATGTCCTTGCAAACGCACGCGACCAGTTGGTTCGTTGCAACATGAAGCTTGTGGTGTCGATTGCGAAACGCTACGGAAATCGTGGTCTTCCGATGCAAGACCTGGTGCAAGAGGGAAGTATCGGTTTGATGCGTGCTGCCGAAAAATTTGATTATCGCTTGGGGTACAAATTTTCGACTTATGCCACATGGTGGATCAGGCAGTCTGTAAATCGAGCTTTATCTGATCATGCTCGGACCATACGATTGCCTGTTCACATGGCTGAATTTCTTAACAAAGTTTTTCGTGTTCAACGTCAACTTTATCATGCTCTGGAACGTGACCCTACCCATGAAGAAATAGCCGAGGTTTTAGGCGTTCCATCGATCCGCGTTCAACGGGTACTTCGCCTTTCGCGCACGGCGGTGTCTTTGGATACACAGATGGGCGAAGATAGCGACACCACTTTGGGTGATTTGATCCCTGCGCATATGTCACAAAATCCTGCCTACGTAACGCGGCAAAAAAATTTGCAAGACGAGGCCCGTGCGATCCTCAGTACTTTAACGCCGCGTGAGGAACGCATTTTACGCATGCGGTTTGGTATAGGAGAGCGTGAAGCCCTTACGCTTGATGAAGTGGGTGATAGTTTTCGTGTGACTCGGGAACGTATCAGGCAAATTGAATCGGGTGCTTTACAGAAACTTCGTCATCATCGGACACTTCGTCGTTTAAAGACGTTTCTGGATGAGTGAATTTTGTGACGACTCACGTGTTGTGCGAAAAGCGTGAGATGGCTGGACCCGTTTTATTGCTTGCACCCACTGGATTTGTTGTTCGAACGCTACTTTTGCAGGGGCTCGCTGCGAATATTGCCAAGGTTCACAAGGTGGTGGCTGCGGTTCCTGATCCGAATGACCCGTTGTTACAAAAAATTTTAGATGTGAAGAACATGACGTTGATCCGTCATCCTCGGAAGTTTTCTTCTTTAGGTCGTATCGATGGCCTCCATGTGAGATTGTGGCAACAGAGCTACATGTCTTTCAGTGGACGGGCATCGATTGAATTCATGCAGTCTTATCATAAAAAAAAAATACGTCAGAGCATTCTTGTTGCTTGCATGTCGGCAATGGCCTTGGGTTCTAAACGTGCCACACGATGGATTGAAAAAATATATCTGCGTCGTTTAAGGCGTAGCGAAAATTACGCGATATGGCGAACAATTTTGGAAGAGGTGAAACCCTCCATGATTATTTCCGGAATGCTATCCTGGGGGGGGCCAAACGCACATAGCGAAGATCTCGCATGCGTGGTCGCGGCGGGTGATATGGGGATCCCATGTACCACTGTGATTCAATCCTGGGACAATCCCTATCTTAAAGCGAGCATTTTTCCAGACCATTTAATTCGGATATGGACCTGGAGTGATGCCATGACGGATCTGATGAAATATCGCCAGCCCAATCTGGATGCTACAGTGTATCAAAGCGTGGGTGCATTGCAGATGGAGTTTCATGGTGACCGGCGCCTGCATGGAATGCGTGAGGAAGCTTTGTATGAACTGAAGCTTCGCGATAATGACCGTTATATTGTTTATGGTGGGACCACGGAAGTTGGTTTTCCTCAAGAGCCACAATTGTTTTTCCATGTGTTTACGATTATGCGCCGTATTTTGCCTTTGCATCGTATGGTGCTTCGTTTGCATCCTAAGGATCAGATGACACGTTGGATGCCAATGCTTGAACAGTTACGTGATGATCGCATTGTTGTGCAGCGACCAGGCCCTGAAAAACATATGGATGAAGGTGGCCTTCAGGACCCGTTTGTGTTCTACGGCAATCAGCTTCGTACATTGGCGCACGCGGATGCGGTCGTGTCATCGTTTACAACGTTGTTGGTTGATGCGGCGGTCATCAATAAGCCGGCTGTTTGCGTGACTGCCATCACCGATGTTGATGAGGACCGACTTAATGAAGAACTTCATGCACTATCGTGTTTGCCCCATATTGTCCCATTGCTTGCGACGAAAGGGGTGAAGGTTTGTCGATCATTGGATGAAATAGCATTGGCGTTGAAGGCCTATGTGGAGGATCCTGCGTTGGATTCAGACAAACGTGCAAGCTTGGCTTGTTTAATGCATAAGCCAGATTCTTCGCCTTCTCGCACGATTGCAGATGATGTTCTGCTTATCCTCGCGAATGCGGAGATCCGTTTTAATGCAAGGACACCGCTTTGCTCCCAAACAGCCCTTCCGTTGCTCGGATAAATCCATCGTTGGCAGTGACACGCAAGTGAGCTGGTAGCTCAAGCCGCGTTCTTGATTGACCTTCTTGGGTGATCAGCATGACCACCGGGGTGACACCTTCATGTTTGCGTAAAAGTTCGCGGAAGAGTTTTAATTTTTGGTCGTCCATGTCCTGTGCATGGAGATGCAATTCAACACGTTGTGTTTGTTTTCTTCGTGCTTCTGAAAGATATTCGACCGATGTAACGCGTAATTTGGCTTGTTGTTCTTCGTCGTCTTCCCCATCGAGCGTGACAGTGCCGGTGACGAGGAGGGGCTCATCACTTTTTATTTGTAGTTCAGCTTCGGCGAAGGCTTTGCTAAAAAGCAAAAGCTCACAGCTTCCATGAAGATCTTCAAGCGTACAAAAGGCCATGCGCCCTTGCCCGCTTTTGAGTGGGCGTTCTTTGATGGCGCTTACAACACCTGCGACTTGCACTTTGGCAAAAGGACTTGCAGAGCGCGCAAGCCATGCGTGCAATTCGGAAGAGGGTGTGATGTTCATGCGCTTGAGGTCTGCCGCAAAGCCATCCATGGGGTGGCCTGTAATGTAAAATCCTAAGGATTCTTTTTCAAAGCGCAAAACTTCTCGGCTATCCCATGTGACATCGGTTGGGTAGCTTTCGGTCGAAGTAGAGGACGACGCAGAGGACCCTTTTTCAATGTTCATAAACGCTGCGAAAAGATTGGTCTGTCCGCTTTCGCGATCTTTCTGTGCGCGTTGTCCTGTTTCAAGGGCGCGTTCAATGGCGCCTGCCATGTGTGCACGGGGTTTTTTAAAACAATCGAAGGCCCCGCTTTTAATCAGCGCATCGATGGCTTTTTTGTTCATCCGGCGTAAATCGACCCGTTCGCAAAGATCGAACATGGATAAAAAGGGCGAATTTTTTCGCGCTTCCATGATAGCATCAATAACCGCATCGCCGATGCCTTTGACGGCACCCAAGCCAAATAAAATGGCTTGCGTATTTTTGTCGTGTGTAACGACGCTGAAGTCACGTTCCGAAAGATTAACATCGGGTGATCTGATCAAGATCCCATCTTCACGGGCGCTTTGAATGTATTTGACGACATTGTCTTGCTGGCGCATTTCCGTAGAAAGCAAGGCTGCCATGAACTCAACAGGATAATAGGCTTTAAGATAGCCGGTACGGTAGGTGATGACTGCGTAGGCTGCGCTATGGCTTTTGTTGAAGCAATAGCCTGCAAATTTTTCAATTTGAGAAAAAAGGGTTTCGGCATCCTCTTGTTGCATTCCATGCTTATCGAATGCGCCCTGAACAAATTGTGCTCGCTGGGCTGCCATGACATCGGCTTTTTTCTTGCCCATGGCTTTACGCAGCATGTCGGCTTCACCCATGGTGAAACCGCAAAGATCGACCGCAATGCGCATGACTTGTTCTTGGTAGACGATGACACCATAGGTTGTTTTGAGAATGGGCTCACAGGCAGGGTGGGCGTATTCTACAGGGGCTCTTCCATGTTTGCGATTGATGTAGTCTTCGACCATGCCTGCATCAAGCGGACCCGGCCTGTAGAGTGCGACGGCCGCAACAATATCTTCAAAACAGTCGGGTTTAAGCCGTTTGAGTAATTCTTTGAAGCCGCTTGATTCGAGTTGGAATACGCCATCGGTATCGGCTCTTGCGATAAGCTCGTACACTTTTGGATCGTTGAATCCAAGATTGGCGACATCAAAGTCGCTTGCGACATCGGGGCGTTTGCGTACATGATCGACAGCTTTGGCGATCACGGTGAGTGTTTTGAGTCCTAGAAAATCGAATTTAACCAAACCCGCTTCTTCGACTTCATCTTTGGCAAATTGGGTGACCAAATCACCTTCTTTGCTGCGGCACATGGGGATGTATTCCCACAGGGGTTTGTCGCCGATGACCACACCTGCGGCGTGTACCCCTGTTTGGCGATTAAGCCCTTCAAGGGCACGCGCAATGTTGATGACCTGTTTGTAAATCGGTTTTTCTTTTTGAATGTTGCGTAATTTGGGTTCGAGTTCGAGTGCTTGGTCGATACTTACTTTTTTGCCGTTGATGAGGCCGGGGATCAGTTTGGTGAGTTCATTGACCTCAGCAAAGGGCAAATTCATCACACGGCCCACATCTTTGATCACGCTTTTTGCCGAAAGCTGTGAATACGTGACAATTTGCGCAACGTTTTGGCTTCCGTATTTTTCAGAAACATATTTGATGACATCGCCACGGCGGTCTTGGCAGAAATCGATATCGAAATCGGGCATGGACACGCGTTCGGGATTGAGAAACCGCTCAAAAATCAAATCGTAAGGAATAGGGTCCAAATCGGTGATTTCAAGACACCATGCCACAAGCGAACCGGCACCGCTGCCACGGCCAGGGCCTACGGGAACACCTGTGCGTTTTGCATGGTTGATGAAATCCCACACGATCAAAAAATAACCCGCAAATCCCATGCGGTTGATAATGCCCACTTCATGTTCGAGACGTTGTTTGTACGCGGGCACGTCGATAGGATAAGGCGCTCCCGCAATACGTTTTTTGAGCCCTTCGTATGCCAACTGTTCCAAATAAACTTCGCGGGTAGTGCCTTTGGGAACTGCAAAATTGGGAAGAAACGTTTCATTCAGATTGAGTTCTACATTGCAATTTTGTCCAATGCGCACCGCGTTCTCAACCGCTTCCGGACAGCTGCGTTGAAAGGATGACCACATTTCTTCGGGCGTTTTGAGGTACAAAAGATCCGAGTGGTGCATTTTCTGGCGAAATTCGTCCAGGGTTTTGCTTTGTCCAATGCACATCAAAATTTCGTGGGCTTCGGAGTCTTGGGGGGTCAGGTAGTGACTGTCGGCGGTGGCCACCATGGGGATATCGTACGTACGTCCTATTTCCATGAGCACTTCGTTGGCCTGCCGTTGCTCTTCGTAGCCATTGTCTTGGAGTTCCAGGAAAAAATGGCCAGGCTCAAAGATATCACGAAATTCTTTGGCCGTTTGTGCCGCCTTGGCTTCGCCTTCGCGCATCAGGCACTTGTTGACGATGCCACCCAAGCAGGCGCTTGTGGCATAGAGGCCTTTGCTGTGTTTTCTGAGGATCTCTTTGTCTATACGGGGTTCGTAATAATAACCTTCCAAATAGCCCATCGAAATGAGGTAGGAGAGATTTTTGTAGCCTTCGTTATTTTTGGCGAGTAGCACCAAATGGGAAGAATCGCGTCCCGAGCGATCGAATCGGCCTTTGTTGGCGACATAGGATTCGCAGCCAAAGATCGGTTTGACACCGTGCTTTTGAGCTTCTTTGTAAAAATGCACAGCACCGAACATGTTGCCGTGATCCGTGACGGCAACAGAATTCATGCCTTTCTCTTTGACGGCCTCGCAGAGATCATCCATGCGAATGGCGCCATCGAGCAGCGAATATTGCGTGTGCAAATGCAGATGGGTGAAGCCGGATTGGGTCTCTGCCGACATCGTAGTTATTCCTCTGTTCGTAATAAGATCACATTGCCACAGATCCCTGACATTTTAAAACGCCGACCGAAAGTTTCCATCCACTTCAGTCAGCATTTTTTTAGTTCTAGACGGATGTCATTCCACTTTTGTATTCTATTAATGCCGCCAATACATCGTGAACGGAGTTTAATGATGTTAGAATGGCTCAAATATTATGTGGGAGGACAGGCATCTCATAACATTTCTTCGACGACATCGTCGTCGGATGCCAGTACGGGTCGCAGGGTCAATCAGGTCGAGATGACTTCTTTCGTGCGCGGCACGGGAGACGTGGTGAGGCGGGAGCAGAACCCCCATCATACCCTGCATCCCCAGCCTTCTTCGTCTTCTTCGTCTTTTTCTTTGTCTTCTTCCTCTTCTTCCCCTTCTTTGCAGGCACCCCATGCGATGACGCGAGAGATACTCCCGCCATCCCCAGCCCCATCCGAGGGTTCATCATGGAGCCTTTCAGGATCTTGGCATCGTTTTCGCGAAAGTACGCGGACTCAAGCATGGCTGTGTGGACTTTCCATTGGGCTACCTGTGCTCGCCGGTGCAACAGCCATCGCGGCTTATTTTGCCAATAAATTTGCACCTGGACCAAGTCCTTCATGTGATCATTTTTATAGAGGTTGGTTTTTTGTGTGGCCTATCTACTCTCCTGGCGTGCGTGAGGCTTTTGGGGATGTTCACTCATCGCAGGATGACTACGCAAATTCAGAGGCGGGTATGGACGCGCTCAAAGAATTGATTGGGTGTCGCTTGCATGAAGTCGGTTATGAAGAGGCTGGCCAGTGGGCAAGCATGAGCGTCGTAAATTTTTGTCATGAGGCTTTAAAAGCCATTTGGACCGATGGGTGCGGCGATGTCATTGCCAAGAATAGCACCGCTGGAACGGAATATTTTTGTCGCGGTGGCTATCCTGGTGACTACAGATGTCCTCGTGATGTCTTGGGGTATTCGGATCCTTTCAATGCGCTGATGTGGCTCGCGATTGGTTTGGGTGTTGTGAGCGTTGGCGTATGGGGCTTGGGGCTTGCAACAGCATGCTCAGGGAAGAAAAAAAGCAATGCTGCTAACGGTGAGGCATAAAAGGGTCAGGAGTTGAGAGAGCCACACACGCTTCTTTGCGTTCGTTAAGCCGCCATCGTAGGGATAATGGATGTGTGGTTTGCTTGCGGTTTATATGCGCAATGTTGACGAAGCATCGATGATGCGTCGTTGTCGTGAAGGTGTTCAGTTGTTGTCCCATCGGGGGCCCGATGGGCATGGTATTTGGATCGACCACGATGTCTCGATGGTGCATACGCGTCTTGCCATTTTGGATCTTTCGGACCGCGCATCGCAACCCTTGCATGACAAGTCGGGTCGTTATGTTATTGTTTTCAACGGTGAAATTTATAATTTCCGAGAATTACGACATCGTTTGGCTGCAGAAGGTATCCATGTTCAGAGCTCGGGCGATACCGAAGTATTGCTTCATTGGGTCATGCATTATGGGGTCGAGGGTTTGGATGCCCTCGAAGGTATGTATGCGTTTGTGATATTTGATCGTCTCGATCGCCGCATGATTGCTGCCCGCGATCCTATGGGGATCAAGCCCTTGTTAATCTACGAAGGTCCACACGGTGTTGTTTTTGCATCCGAAGCCAAGGCGATTTTACCGTGGATGACGCCTGCACTCGATCCGTGGACTGCAGGTGCATTTTTGGCCACAGGGCATACGCCACAAATCGGTCGGGATCTCCTGCAGGGTGTGCACTGGCTTGATGCGGGTTGCAGTGTTGTGGTGCAAGATGGGATTGTACAAAAGCCACAACGTTTTTTTCATCTTACGCAGTTGTTGAATCCAAGGGCCTTTGGAAAATCAAAAAATCATCGGGACGAATTGGATGGGATCATTGCGCACGCGGTGCGGGAAACCATGGTGTCCGATGTGCCTGTGGCCAGTTTGTGCAGCGGCGGTGTGGATTCATCGCTGGTGGCGGCCATGGGGATCCATGTGGATCCAGACCTTCGTTTGTTTCATGCGGATGTGCAAAGTGGGCGCAGCGAACGCAAAGAAGCCGAAGCTATCGCAACGTTTCTTCAGCGTCCACTGGCATGCGTGACCACAACCGAGGCATCGTTGCAGGATCACATGCCTTCGGCAGTATGGCATTTTGAAGCGCCGATCATGAAGCATCCCAACAGCATTCCGATGATGCAGCTCATGGAGCACATTGCAGCGCAAGGGATCAAAGTGGTGGTCTCAGGTGAGGGAGCCGATGAGGCTTTTCTCGGGTATCCGTTGTTTGTGCGTCGTATGTGGTCCGAGCGTGCACGTCGCGTCTCAGATACTTTTGGCTCTGCATTGCGTCGTTTGCCTGTGATCCGCAATTGGTTGAGCGATAGGCCGCGTCTTGCGGGCGATCTTTTGCAGTGTATTGAGAGCCGCGAGGACCAAGAATTGGATGCCATGGTGCTGAATGAATTCCCAGCCCATGAACGTTTGCCGTTGGCTTGGGCCATGGATAAATTACGTATGCATTTGCAAACGTTGTTGCGCCGCAATGATCGCATGGGTATGGCCCATGGCGTGGAGGCGCGGTTTCCATTGCTCCATCGTTCTGTGTTGCAATTTGCTTTGAATACGCCTGTGGGATTAAAGCTTCGGCCCACTTTGCGTTTGCGGGGGTGGGATGTGGATATTCCAGGCTATCGCACCAAATGGATTTTGCGCAAAGTGGCAGAAAAACATATTCCTGCGTTTGGGGTGTGGCGTGCTAAATGTGGTTTTCCCACTGCGACGCCCGATTTGACGGCATTGCTTGGGTCGGCAGAACATTTTCATGTACGCGATGCACTGGGCTGGACTGTGGAAGAGACACACCGTTACTGTATGTCCTTGGGACACACAGGACTTCAACGTATTCAGCAACTTGAGCTTTGGCATCGTTTGTTTGTGGAACGCATGCAAGTGGGTTCATGCGATGTGCGGCGGGCGGCGTAGACGTTTTGGATCCTGAGGATATAATACCAGAGTATGCCTACTTTGGTTGATCCACGCCTCGATTTGTTTGCCGAAATTGCGCGTTTGAAGCGCGAACGCAACGCTGTGGTGATGGCGCACTATTACCAAGAGCCCGATATCCAAGATATCGCCGATGTTTTGGGTGATTCGCTGGCGCTGGCCCGTGCGGCTCAAAAAACAGATGCCGATGTGATTGTTCTGTGCGGTGTACATTTTATGGCTGAGACCGCTAAGATCTTAAATCCCGATAAAATTGTGGTGCTGCCCGATTTGAAAGCCGGCTGCTCCCTTGCCGACAGCTGTCCGCCCGAGGAATTTGCGGCTTTCAAAGCACAGCATCCTGGGCATGTGGTTATAAGCTACGTGAACACAACCGCTGCGATCAAGGCACTGTCTGATTATATTTGTACGTCGAGCAATGCCGAAGTGATTGTGCGGGCAATACCCAAAGATCAACCGATCATTTTTGGACCTGATGTGAATCTTGGGCGTTGGTTGGTTGATAAAACCGGTCGCGACATGGTGTTGTGGCAAGGAAGTTGTATCGTGCACGAAACATTCAAACGCCAATATATTACGCGTTTGATGGCCGAACATCCTGAGGCAGAGCTCATTGCCCACCCCGAATGTCAGCAGGATATTTTGGCGATGGCCTGCGTGATTGGGTCGACGAAAGCGCTGCTTGAGCATACCATCGCAAGCCCCAAAACAACGTTTATCGTGGCGACCGAGAGCGGCATTTTGCACACCATGCGTACGGCATCGCTCCACAAAACGTTTATTCCGGCGGCACCCGAAAAACCGGGTGAAGCGGGATCATGCGGTTGCAGCACATGCCCTTATATGAAGCTCAATACGCTTGAAAAAGTATATCTCTGTTTGCGTGATCTCTCACCGCGTATCGAATTGCCTGAAGCGTTGCGATTGGCAGCATTGAAGCCTATCGAACGTATGGTTGCGATGGGGTAATTTGGGGTGGGTTTGGTAGGGGAGGGTTTGAAACCCTCCCCTACAGATTTTCCAACCGCACTTTTGCATCTTCCAGATCGCGCAACGTCGAAAATGCTTTTTCACGTTCGGGTCGCAGAATATCCCAGCCTTGCCATAGGACGCCCGATGCAAGAAGGCCTTTCACAAACATACGATTGGACCGGCTTTGGGAATAATCGTCTTGTTCGGTTTCCAACCCATCGAACCAGGTGATGAAGGAGGGTTCGAGCATGCGTTTTTGTGCCAGCTGCTGCAGTGGCTTGAGTGCGGCAAATCCGTGCCGAAAGATCTCAAACAAAGGTGTGGACTGCACAATAGCGCATGCAGCGATGTCGTCGGTAACCATGCGGCCTTGGGAAGTTAAAAGTATTTCTGTGCCCAAATTAAGGGTATCGCGAACACGCACCATCACTTGGCGCATGCGCTCAAAGCTGCCAGGATGTTGTACGAATGCAATGACGGCGTGATTGCACAGGGTCATCAAAGCGTGGGTCAGTGTGGCGATGGCTTGTGGATCGGTGATTTGATTGGCCGCACGGCAAAAGACGCGGGATTGATCGCGCATGGGATCTGCGTAGAGTGCAGGCAGCGGCGTTTGGGTATGATGAACCGTACGGTATGGGGTTTGGTTCGGACGACCCGGCGCCGAAAAAATAGTAAGCGCTTCCACACGGTCTGGAAAGCCCAAATCGGCGAGACGTCCCGTTCTGAATTGTAGTGCTTGCTCGGAAAGTTGGCCGGCGAGTTCCCACTTTGCGGCCATCAAAAGACGGAATGCCTCATGATAATCATGGAGATACAAAGCGTCTACCAAGTAAAAGGGATCAACGTCGTATTCAATCGTGTGATCTTTGGGTTCAAGAATAAAAAACCCATCTTGGGTGGTTTTGCGTGGCATATCATCGTGTTCGGGCGGTGCTTCTTCGTTGCGCACATCATAGATGTTGAGCATGGCCGCGAGATGCAACACTTGAATTTCTGATTCAAGCTGCAGAAATGTTTCGGCAAGAACATCTTTGCCTGCCTGGGCAAAAGGGCTTAGCCAGGCATCCAGATCGGCGACGGAAGGTTCATCACCTTCCCAACAATCGAGATCAATGCAGGTTTGAATTTGTTCCTGCGTCGCACATTGTAGAAGTGGAACAGCATCTTCAAGGCCCAGTTCTTTGAATACAAGATAGGCTTCGTAGGGTTCCATGGCCTGCACTTTTTCCTGCATATGGGCATCGACGAGAAGGGCCTTGCCTGTGCGTTGCAGGGCATCTTCGAGTCGATGAGAAAACGATAACGCGCGTTGTTCGGTCATTGAATGATGCCTTATTTTTATTAACCTCTCCCGTTTACGGGGGAGGTCGGCGCATCGCCGGGTGGGGGTTTGCGTATTATTGTTCTTGTTGAGGCGCTACTTGCTGCGCCTTTGCATGATTTTTTTCCATAAGCGATCGCGGTAGGCTCACATCGCCGCGCAAGACAGCCAATTCACTGATGGCGTCGTAATGTTGACGTTGCAGTGTTTTAAGCTTGTCTTCGACCAAGCCGGATTTATTTTTGGTCACCATTTCAATGCGCTGAAAATCTTTCATCTTGCGCTGTAGATTTGCAATTTCTTCTTTTTGTCGGCGCAAGATGGCACGAAATTCGGTGTTGTCGTGCAAAAGTTTGGTGTTGTCTTCAGTGAGGCGACTGCAGTCGGTTCGTAATTCGGCAATGATGGCATTTTCCGAAGGAACGTGTTTGGGCGCTTCTTCAACCACGTGGATCACGACAGGCTCTGGTTTGACAACGTGAACAGGGGCTTTCACGGCAATCACGGGCTCTTCTTCAACATCTGCAAAGGCGGGTTTTTCTGCGCGTTGTTGTTCCATATCCTGACGAAGCTCGACGAGTTCTTGGCGCAGCGATCGGATTTCTTCTTGTTGCGTGTGCTTTTTCTTTTTATGACTGCCCAATTCTTTACGGTGTTCGGCCAGCTCGCATGCAGCATCTTCGGCGCGTTTTCGAGCATCTTTAAGTTGTTGGCGTGTGTCCGATAGGGCCGATTCTGATGCCATTTTTTCGGTGTCAAGTTGCGATAAACGCTGCTTGAGGTGGTTGATTTGTTTGGCGACAAAAACCAATGCGGCACCCAAAATCAATGCCAATGCTGCGGCCAACAGGGTTCCAAAAGCGACCTGATTCATGCGTTTACCCGATGGGTGTGTTGTTTGAGTGGATATGCGACGTCTCCCACCCTAAAATAGAGATGCGTCACCCGTCGAACCCTGTACGGCAGGGGTGTTTAAAACACAAGCGGAGTATTAAGGATAAGCCTACGATGCAAACCGACAAACCAGAGCAAGACGATGTGGCCCTACCCCCGGAGGGTGAGCATGAGGTTCCGAAGGTAGTTCCTATGACTCCACCTCCTCCCCCGTCCGATCCTTTGTATGAGAGAACGGCTGTGGGTCTTGCGCCTGTGGCACCTGAGGAACCCAGCATCGGTGACTTCGTAGAGACCTTCGAAGTAGAGTCGAAGCCACCACATGCAGTGCCCGAAGAGCCCAGTATGAAGGCTGTTGTGGACAATGAAGCCACCGAAGCCCCGGAGCTCATCGCAAAAAAAGAGACATCGGGTTGGGAAGCCGATGCATGGGATGCCATCGAGAAACCCAGCTCGGCACCGTGGCGTATGGCGGGCGCTGAAGAGATGTCGGTTGCAGAGCGACCCAAGTCACGGCCTATGGCTCCGGAGTCAACCCGTGCGGAAACCCATAGCGCCCACGTACTCGCACAACTTGTGGGTATTTCGGGTGGCGATGCGGGACATGCGTTGCACATCAACCAAGAAGAAGTTTTGATTGGCCGTGGCACCGATTGCGATGTCGTGTTGCGAGATGGATCGGCGTCACGCCATCATGCACGCATTGTGTATGATGGATCCAAATTTATATTGGTCGATTTGAAATCTGGCAATGGAACCTTGGTGAATGGCAAGCGCATCGACAAGCAGGTTTTAAAGCCTGGCGATAAAGTTGGTTTTGGAAAAGCGGTGCTTCGATTTGAGGTGCTAAGTGCGAGTATTGATACGGTGCCTGAGCAGATTTTGCCTGTGAATCGTCAACGGTTGCCATTGTGGAAAACACCGTGGATCGGTGTTGCGGGTGGTTTGGCACTGATTGTGCTGGTGATGTATTTTGGTGGTCGAGGCGGCGGTGATGAAGCATTTCACGCCTTTGAGCAAGGGGCAGAAGCATTTAAGAAACGCGAATGGGATGTTGCACGTCAGCATTTTCAGTTGGTTTATGCACTTGATCCGGACAACGAAGCGGGACGGCGTTATCTTGATGCGATTGGTAAGGCCGAAGATGCCACGGCACAACTTAAAGCGGCCCGTGATGCTATTGCACAACAAAAAATAGGTGAGGCAGTGCGTTTGCTTGATGATTTGTCGGGGCACTTTGCATGGCCTGAAATTCGCGAGGCGCGTATGGCGCTTGAGGCGACGGTTGACAGTGAGTTGATCAAGACACAAGGCCTTCTTGAAAAAGGACGTGTCGATAGAGCCCGGGAATTGCTAGCGAGTTTGGCGCCTGCTGCCAAGGATCGGCCCGATTTTCAGCGTTTGCAGGCCTGGGCATCCATGGACTCTTTGGGAGAATCGCGCACGCAGGCTATTGTCGCGATGGTGCCTGCAGCCAAGATGCCAGAACTTACGCAAACCCATGCGCCGGTCGCCAAAGCGCAACCTTCACAGGAACCCAAACCGAAAGCAGTGCCTGCGCCAAAGCCTTCCGCGCCTTCTGCGCCGGAGAGTGGGCGTATGCATATTCCTGCGCCGTCTCAAGATGCGGTGGCTATGTTTGTTGCGGGGGATGCGGCTGGCGCAATCCGCGAATTGCGTGATTTGGTGGATGACAATGATCCTGTATTGAGCGTGATGCGTGATTATTTCGATCAGTGGGAGCAGGGCATGGAGGCCTACCGCGATAAACGCACCGAAGTTGCGATTGCGCGCTTTACACGTGCACGCAGCATTGGCTTGAAGCTTGCGCGCGATTCCGATCCTTTGATGGCACAAATCAATCAACGTTTGGCTGACATGCATTACGTTCAAGGTGTGGCACGTATTCTCGCGGGCAATGCACCTGAGGGTTATAAATCATTAAAAAGTGCGTTGGCATTGGCGCCTGATCACCGTGGCGTGAGTCGAAAAATAGCCGAGCTGCGCGGACAAGCTGAAACCATGTATTCCAATGCGGTGGTGGATCTTGCACAAAACCCCAAATCGGCCCGTTCGGTGCTCGAAATGCTTGTGGATATACTTCCATCGGGCGATCCCATCCGGCGGCGTGCGGAAACTGATCTCCAAAAGCTGTAATATGGTTTTTTTTTCTACGGGTGGTTCGTGCACCGCCCTTGCGGTGTTTGCTCAATGCAAATGCTGGTGGTAGTGATTTCAACGAATCATGGCCATATTCAACTTTTTTAAGTCCAAAACGTTGTCCGAAAGTAAAATCGCCAAGCTCGTAAAAACGGCCACCGATCCCTATGTGGCCTCCGAAGATCGTGACGATGCCCTTGAACGCCTTGCTGAATCAGGAAGTGATGCAGCCATACGAGGGATGCTGCAGCGATTTACGATGAATGCCACAGGGCACATTGCCGACGAGACCGAGAAAAAGTGGGTTGAAGATCGTCTGGTGAGCATCGGTGAATCGGCGTTGCCTGAATTGCGACGTTATATTGATGCAGGACGGCGCTTAACCTACGCACTTCGGGCTTTTCAGCGTATTGCGGGCCGTGATCGGACCGTGGCCATGTGTTTAGAAGTGCTTGAGCGTTTGGGACCCGAAGACCATCGCAACAGTGATGGCAAAGCGCAGCTTGTCCAGCATATTGCGGAAGAAATCACCGAAGACTCTCTGAACCGTTTGTTGCCATTTCTTGCCGATCATAGCGACGATATTCGCTGGCTTGTCTTGTCGGTTCTTGAGGCCTGTAAACCCGAAACAGTCACCCCCGCGCAACGTATTTCTATTGCAGAAGCACTGGCCCAGGCTTTAAGCGATTCACAGACCGGGCCTCGTATTCATCTGCGTACGGCAGAAGTGGCTGCTCACGGGGAATGGCAGATGCCAGGAACCCTACAAGCCCTTTCTGCGGACGTAGAAGGTGCATTTTATCTGGATAAAAAGCATTATGTGCGACGATCCACGGCATCTAACTCCTCTCTCCGCGGCTAATTCGCACGATCCCTTGACCCATTTGTGCGTGTGTGGGATGGTGGCTGTGAGGGCTGGGGTTTTCGCGTCGGGTGTCGTAGGGACATTCGAAATTCGTTTCGACGATTGTGTTAAGCTCCTTTTGTCGCCTTCGCCTGGTTTCCAACCTGGTAATTTTCAACCTTCCCATACTCCCCCACAATCGCAGGGGGGTGTCCGAGGCGTGTTTCCATGCATGATCCTATGCTGAACAAAGATGGTGTTATCAATCTTAATGAACTGAAAAAGAAGAAGCCCGCTGAGCTTTTGAAATTCGCTGCAGAATTGCAGATCGAAGGCACCGGCGGTATGCGCAAGCAGGATTTGATATTTGCACTCCTGCAAGCCCATACCGACAACAACGGCGCGGTGTATTCTGAAGGTGTGCTTGAAACCTTGCCCGATGGCTTTGGCTTTTTGCGTGCCCCAGATTACAACTATCTTCCAGGTCCCGATGACATTTACGTGTCACCTTCACAGATCCGTCGCTTGAATTTGCGCACGGGCGATACTGTGTCGGGTCAGATCCGGCCGCCGAAAGATTCTGAGCGTTATTATGCCATGCTCAAAATCGAGAAGGTGAACAACGAATCGCCGGAACGGTCTCGTGAAAAGATCTTGTTTGATAACCTCACGCCTCTTTATCCAACACGTCGTTTTTGTCTGGAACACGATCCAGCCATGATGTCGACGCGTATTATCGATCTCTTGGTGCCCATCGGTATGGGGCAGCGTGCGTTGATCGTATCGCCTCCACGTGCTGGTAAAACAGTGATGCTTCAGGCCATTGCCAATGCGGTCACATCCAATCACCCCGACGTGGTGTTGATTGTTTTGCTGATCGATGAGCGTCCTGAAGAAGTCACCGATATGCAGCGTGGTGTGAAGGGCGAAGTCATCAGCTCGACCTTCGATGAACCCGCACAGCGTCACGTTCAAGTGGCCGAAATGGTTATCGAGAAAGCCAAGCGATTGGTTGAACACGGCAAGGATGTCGTGATCTTGCTCGACTCCATTACCCGTTTGGCCCGTGCATACAATACGGTGGTTCCTCCGTCGGGCAAGATCTTGTCCGGTGGTGTTGACTCCAACGCGTTGCACAAGCCAAAGCGTTTCTTCGGTGCTGCCCGTAACGTGGAAGAAGGCGGCTCCTTGACGATTATCGGTACCGCCTTGGTGGACACTGGTAGTCGTATGGATGAAGTCATTTTCGAAGAGTTCAAAGGCACAGGCAATTGCGAAATCCATCTTGATCGTAAATTGATGGAAAAACGCATTTTCCCATGCATGGACATGAACCGATCGGCCACGCGCAAAGAAGAAATGCTACTCAACGCCGATGTGTTGAATCGTGTTTGGATTTTGCGTCAGTTGTTGCATCCGCTTAATGTCATCGATTCGATGGAGTTCTTGCTGTCCAAAATGAAGGGCACCAAGAGCAACAAAGAATTCTTGGATTCTATGTCTACATAAATGATAAACTCCCCTTCGCCCCGCGAGGGGGAGTCATCCGCGCAGCGGATGGTGGGGGTGCGATTCAAGTGCCCCTACAATATTTGTCTGATCCCAGTATTCCCCGTATGATTGCCCAGCGGGGTACCCATGTCGCGGATTGGCGAACTTCTCCTGCGCGAGAAACTGATCTCGTTGGCAGATCTGCAACGTGTTCAAGCGGAACAAAAAAAAAGCGGCGAACGTTTTGGGGCCGCGTTGGTTCGCCTCGGCTTGATGTCTGAATCCGATCTCACGCAATTTATTTCAAAGCAATATAGGACACGTGTGGTGGATCTCGATGGGCTTACCATCACACCCGAGATCTTAAAACTGCTCAAAGGTGATATTTGTCGCAAGCATTGGGTGATCCCTGTGCAGCGTTCGGGCTCGGCCCTGTTGCTAGCCATGGCCGATCCGTCCGATATGCATGTGGCCGACGATATCAAATTTTTGACGGGTTTGGGCGTAGAAGTGGTGGTGGCAAGCGACGCTCAGATCGATCGCGCCATCAAAAAATACTACGAAAACAAAAGTGGAACGGGTTTCATCGCAGCGAGCCCATCAAACGACGTATCGGATCTCGTGTTTGATAGCGATGGTGCGCAAGACACCTTGGGACCCTTGGATCTGAAAGAAGGCAGTGAGGATGCACCGGTTGTAAAGCTTGTGAATCTCATGCTCATGGATGCCATCAAAAAAGGCGCGTCTGATATCCATGTGGAACCCTATGAGAAATTATTTCGGGTACGCTATCGCATCGATGGATCTTTGTATGAAGTGATGAAGCCACCATTGGCCCTCAAAAATGCGGTCACCAGTCGTATTAAAATCATGAGCAATTTGGATATTGCCGAACGTCGTTTACCACAGGATGGTCGTATCAAGCTGCGTGCGGCCACGGGTGAAATGGATTTTCGCGTTTCTGTGTGCCCCACGCTGTTTGGGGAAAAAGTAGTGTTGCGTTTGCTTGATAAAAGCAATTTGCAGCTCGACATGACGAAGCTTGGTTTTCAAGAAGCCCAGCTTGCTGATTTTAAAGATGCGATCCACAAACCTTTTGGGATGGTTTTGGTGACGGGACCGACTGGATCTGGCAAAACAACCACATTGTATTCGGCTTTGTCCGAACTGAATAAAACCACCGAAAATATTTCGACCGCCGAAGATCCTGTCGAATTTAATCTGCCAGGGATCAATCAAGTGCAAATGCATGAAGATATTGGACTCAATTTTGCGGCAGCGTTGCGCGCATTTTTACGACAAGATCCTGATATCATCATGGTCGGTGAGATCCGTGATTTTGAAACGGCAGAAATTGCCATCAAAGCGGCTTTGACGGGTCACATGATGCTTTCAACGTTGCATACCAACGATGCGCCTTCAACGGTTTCGCGTTTGATCAATATGGGGATCGAACCTTTTTTGATTACGGCATCGCTTAACTGTGTGGTGGCGCAAAGACTTGCGCGTCGCGTGTGCATTGAATGCAAAGAAATCGTGCCGATGGATGCACAAGTGTTGAGAGATTTGCAGGTGCCTGAAGAAAAGATTGGAACATTTGAGTTGTATCGTGGACGTGGTTGTAAAAATTGCGCTGAAACCGGTTACAAAGGACGGGTGGCTGTATACGAAGTGATGGTGGCCACTGATTCGATAAAGACCGCGATTCAGCGTGGTGCATCCACAGCGGAACTTAAAATTGAGGCCATTCGTTCGGGAATGCAGAGTTTGCGTCGATCTGCTGTGCTTAAACTTATGGAAGGTATTACCACCATCAGTGAGGTCAGCAAAGTCAGTATGTCGGATTGATAGTGCCATAGGATCTGGGGGAGATCATGGATGATATACGCGCGTTGTTGAGATATGCTGTTGCGCAGCATGCCACAGATCTGCATTTGGTTGTGGGTGCTCCTCCGATGATGCGTGTTGCAGGTGACATGAAACCGATATCGAAAGTTCCACTTGGACACGAAGATACCAAAGATCTGTGTTATTCGATCATGACGCCGGAGCAGCATGCCAGTTTTGAACGCGATTTTGAATTGGATTATTCGTTTCAAATTGAGGATGTATCCCGCTTTAGAGCCAATGTTTATTTTCAGCGTGGTGGGGTTGCTGCGGCCTATCGTGTGATCCCGTATGCTATCCCAAGTATTGAGGTATTGGGTCTTCCACCTATTGTGCAAAAAGTGTCGCACAAGCATCAGGGTCTTGTGCTGGTGACCGGTGCAACGGGCAGTGGAAAATCAACCACACTTGCCGCGATGATTGATTTTGTAAATCGTGAACGACATGCACATATTATTACCATTGAAGATCCACTGGAATATGTGCATACGCACCAAAAAAGTATCATCAGTCAGCGCGATGTTCGCGTGGATACACGCACGTTCTCCACAGCACTTAAGTATGTTTTACGGCAAGATCCCGATGTGGTTCTGATCGGCGAAATGCGTGATTTGGAAACCATGGAAGCAGCGCTGACTATCAGCGAAACAGGCCATCTTACTTTTGCGACGCTTCATACCAATTCGGCGGTTCAGGCCATCAGTCGCATTATCGATGTGTTCCCACCCCATCAGCAAGCCCAGGTTCGATCGCAACTTGCATTTGTGCTTGAAGCTGTTTTTTCTCAACTTCTTTTGCCGCGTATTCAGGGTGGTGTGGTGCTGGCCATGGAAGTGTTGATCATGACACCTGGGGTACGAAGTTTGATCCGTGATGGAAAATTGCATCAAATCCAATCACAGATCCAAGTGGGAAGAAAATATGGAATGCAAACCTTGAATCAAGCTTTGGCCGATTTGGTGAATAATAAAATCGTACGTGCATCCGATGCCTTGGAACGCAGCAGTGAACCCGATGAATTGCGTGCGCTGATCCAGATTTCGAGTCCGTAAAGGATAGTCGATGACATTTTACAAGTACCAAGCACAAACAAAACTCGGTGATGTACAAAAGGGTGAGATCGAGGCGCCTGATGTGGATGTTGCCAGAAATCATCTGGAAATACAGGGTTTTGTTCATGTAAAAATTAGGCGTGATTGGGCAAAAATTGAACTCAAGTTTCCAGGCTCAGAGAGTGTCCCTACGCGCGAGATGATGATTTTTACCCGTCAATTTGCAACCATGATTGATGCAGGTTTACCGATTGTCCAGTGTTTGGATATGCTTGGGGGTAAGAGCACCCATCCGGCACTCGCAAAAACCATTCGCGGTGTGAAGTCTAGTGTTGAAAGTGGGAAGACGCTTGCTGAGTCGATGTCTGCGTTCCCGAACGTGTTTGATAAACTTTTTTGCAATTTGATTTCGGCAGGAGAGTTGGGCGGTGTTCTTGATACGGTGTTGAATCGACTGGCTGCTTATATTGAACGCGAAAGTAAATTGCGCAAGCAGGCGACCAAAGCGGCATCCTATCCTTTGATGATGCTTGGTTTGTCGCTCACGATTACTGCGGGACTTCTTTATTTCGTGGTACCGAAGCTTGCAGCAACGTTTAAGTCGATGGGCAAGGAGCTTCCTGGTCCTACGCAGCTTGTGATCGATATCAGCGATGCGGTGGCACATAACATAGTTGCCATTATTCTCGGTATTTTCGGACTCATTATGGGAATACGTTATATTTTGAGCACCAAAATGGGACGTCGTTTGGCCGATGAATTGTTGCTTGCGCTACCGTTGATAGGGCCTGTGGTTCAAAAAATAGCAGTGGCTCGTTTTACCCGCACCATGGGGACCATGTTGTCTTCGGGCGTCAATATTTTGGAAGCCTTGGACAATGTGGCATCTGGTGCAGGGAACACGGTGGTGGAAGAAGGCTTGCGTTATGTGCGTACCAAGCTCAGTGAAGGAAAAACCCTCGCCGAACCCCTGGGAGAACTGAAAGTTTTTCCGCCGATGGTGGTACAAATGATTGCGGTAGGGGAGTCGAGCGGTTCTCTCGACATCATGCTGAATAAGATTGCTGACTTTTATGACGACGAAGTGGAAAATGCCATTGGCAGCATGACTGCTGCTCTTGAACCGCTGATCATGGTGGTTGTGGCATGCATGGTGGGAAGTATTATCATTGCGATGTACCTCCCTATTTTCAATTTGGCGGGTGGTGTTTGATTTCTTAAAAAGAAAAAAGGATACGATGTAATCTTTTGTAGCAACAACTATGTGCATGTGCCGATACACTTCATGCAGGGCTCGTCGGCTCTTGTAACAAAAATGGCGGCTCGTGGTATTTCCGGCGGGTTTTGTATGGCGCGATGATCGTAGTTTTGATCATCGCGCTTTTTTTTTGTTTTTTTTCGACCATCTTTTGTAGGGGACGTTCGTGAACGGCCCTGCGGCATTTGAATCATCATTGCAAAACGATTCGTCAACCTTATTAGGGCGGTTCTCGAACCGCCCCTACGTTTTTTTAAAAAAATCGATAGATGAAAATTTAAGCAGCGATAAACAAAACTTTGTAGGTATGAAGGCACGCATTGTGAAGGACAGAATGAATAGATCCCCCGAGGCCTTTGTGGGGTTTCGGAATGTCGCAGTCTTCGGTGGCATCTACACAGGCAAGGATCCCTGTTACCATACAGGTGCTAACCCAGGCGACACAGCCGACCACGACAGGAACGATGCTGGCACCACATCGCGCCATCGATAGCATTCGATCACAAAATGAAGGTTCGTTGCATGCTTGGCCATCGACCGCGGACCAGCATGCATCGCGTGCACTTAAATATGCACATGGAAGGATCCCAAAGACTGCAAATAAACCTGCGAAAAACGCACTGGGAATGACGCTTAACGCTGCAGTAACTATCGACAAACCATTTTCAAAAAATACGCGTACGCTTTCAAGGGGTTGTACCTCGCAGATGACAGCGACCGGTTCGCATGGACGATGATGGTGATCAATGGGAGGAGTGTCACATCGGTGATGATGCTGCTCAATAGCAGGGGGAGTATCACATCGGCGATGATGATGCACATGATGGTGAACAACATCGATCTTGATACGACACTCGACGGGTTTTTTTTGTTCTCCACAGCACGCGGGTGGTGGCAATTGGCCTGGTACAATGGCAGGGACATTGGGATCCGGGTACCACACAGCTGGAGGTTCTATTTCGCGTTGGCTTCGTGTCGTGAGTGATCGTGAATGCGAATAACTGTTCGCAGGTGTGTTATATGCGTAGGGTTGCGCGCGCTGAGCATGGACCTGTTGTGGGTAGTACCCCTGGTTTTGTCCGCGCGGTTGATCCGCATACCGATCATTTCCGAAGTATCTTTCTCTGATTACGCCTAAACTTGGTGCGTATTCTGCCCCATCGTGGAATTGTCTGGAGTCGTAGGGTTGCCTGTCTACACGACGGCTAGGCTCATAAACATATGCGCTCATTGCAATACCTCGGGGGGTGGCGGCCCTTAGGTGTGCACCTGTCGTCGACTTAACACACGCATTGTTTGTTAAAAAGAGAATATGCGATGGCAATGATACTGTTTTTTTTAATAGAAGAATCAATCGTTGAGATACAACACATCGCATGTTGCGCGCATGGCGTAGCGTGAAATGCCATGAATGGATCCTTCGAGCCCTTCGCGCTCTGGAGGAATGGTGCAGTTTTCGCTGGTATCTGCGCATGCTGCGATCCCTATGGGGATGCAGGTGACGATCCAAGCGACATAACCCAGTACGCCAGGAACGAGGCATGCACCCCATTGTGCTGTGCATATCATACGGTCAGCAAATGAAGATTTCTCGCAATCATCGCCAGCCAATCGCATGCAGGCATCGATAGCGCTCCAAAAAAGGATGGGAATAAATGCCAATGACGCAAAAGACAACGCGATGACAGCGCTAGGAATGATGCTCACGGTTGCAACAACCATGGACACACCATTTTCAAAAAGAACACGCTCGCTTTTGCACTTGGGTCGCGTATGGCAGTGGTCTGTTGCTGCGGGATGATTTTCGCATGGCGCGGGTTGAATGGGAGTAGGCTGAATTGGCGTGGGTTGAATGGGTGTGAGTGGATCCGTTTTGGTCGCGGCATTGGCGCACGGTGGTGGTGGTTTTGGCCCTGGGGGAAGAGGGATCGCGGGAATAAGTGGTCGGGTGGTGGTGGTACGCCATCGTGAGAAATTGCTTGCATCTGGGTTGAGTTCAACTCTTGGGACCGGAGCCATGCGACGTATACTTGGATGTGGGTCATCGAGATTTGTTTCTAAATACTGAGAACGGGTGCGGTTATATCTTGCGGGCAAGACGCCGTAATGTTCGATCGCGCTCATCGTAAAACCTCAAAAATGGGCGGTTCGAGGGTATGCATATATCGTCCGTGATTTACGAACGTTGCTTGAAAATTGGAATTATTACTAAGTCGAATTGTTTACTTCAATGAATCTGGTGAAGTCTGAATGTGTTTATTATGAACGCTTTTTGTTGAACATAGATGATGCGAGGGTAACGGTTAATGCGGCGTAACATAATCCGTAAGCGACACCAAAAATAATTTTATTCGGCGAAAAAACCAATCGATTGGCGGCTTCGGTACGCAGGGACATGGATGCAAGATCGGGGATCGCATGGTAGAGCAATCTAAGTGCACGTGAGAGTATGGGTGCATGCGTTTGCATATTTTTAACACTGGTCAATACCTGATCTGAAAAATTGGCGGCAATGATCGTGCCTGCCGCAAAGGCGGACGCAAGCGCAGGTTTACTCATTGTATTGAACAAAACACTCAATCCTACGACCACTGCCATTTCGCTCCAAACCATCGGAAATGTGACGATAAGTGCCATTGATGGGCTATGCCCCAATCCGAGGATGATACCTAGTGTTGAAAAAAGCATGATGCTTGTGAGTATGATCATGACGCACCAAAATCCCAATGCGCGTCCGACCAAGTATGTGGATCGTGCGATGGGGCGAACAAGAATGGCATCCATGGTGCGATGGCGAATATCCGCGGCCATCCGTGTGGTGACAAGCGCGATGGCAATCATACTTCCAACCAAACTTGCAGAGGTTGTGCCAATATCCGTGACGATCCGTACACGTTGTCCCAATGCGATATTGGCCAGTCCCACACTCACAATAATGAGACCCACAGTAAACAGAAGTGTGAGAATAAGAACGCGACTTCGGATGCATTCTGTGATGGTTGCCTTTGCAATGGTATGAATGGCATTCAAGCAGCACCTCGCTTTGTTTTGCTTTGAACTTCTCGCACAAATAAATCTTCGATGGATGCGAACGATGTAAGAATATTGTGAACGCTGTCCTCTTTATGAAGTTTTCCATCGATAATAATAGCGATGCGATCACAGAGCTCTTCCACGTCGGGAAGAATATGGGTTGAAAATAGGATGGTTTTTCCTCGTTGTTTCATCTTTCGCATGATGTGCCGTACATCGCTGCGTCCAATGGGATCGAGATCGCTTAAGGGTTCGTCAAGAATAAGCAAATCGGGATCGCCAATCAGAGCTTGGGCAAGTCCAAGCCGTTGAAGCATGCCTTTGCTATAATGACGCAGTTGGTCCCGTGCGGCATGTTCAATGCCTGTGTCATACAGCAATTCAGGGATGCGTGTGTCGAGGACGGTCTCGTCGATTTTTGCAAGTCGACCGTGTTTGCGCAAAATCTCTTGGCCGGTAAGATATTCGGGGAAATAGGGACGTTCAGGCATAAAACCAATGCGTTGACGAATTTTCATATCCCGATTGTTGCTTTCAAAAACTCTTATCGTGCCGCGGTCAATGCGAATCAAATCTAAAATAGCTTTGATGGTGGTTGTTTTCCCCGCGCCATTGGGACCTAAAAAACCTACGGTACTTCCACGCGCGATACGAAGAGACATGCCTTGCAATATGGGATGACGTGGCTCCCAAAAATTATTGCGCACGCTTGTGTGTAGATCTTCAATATAGATTGCGTCGTCACTCATGGGATTTTCTTTCGTTAAGATAGATTGCGTGGTCACTCATGGGATTTTTTTTCGTTAAGATAGATTGCGTGGTCACTCATGGGATTTTTTTTCGTGGATATTAAGGCGTGGCTTTGATCCCATGA